>CAMVRG010000023.1 GCA_947169815.1 uncultured Clostridia bacterium
AAGAGATATTAAACCCTTGGTAATATCATATATCTCATCAACACAATCATTAACTATATTCGTTTTTTCTTCTTCTGGTGCATAGTTTAAGGCAATCTTAAACGATGAAACAGCTTCACCTATTCTGTTTTTAGCAATTGTAGATTGCCAACCTGCAGCCTTTCCTTTATAAAGATAAGCAGTATAGTTCTCTGGATCACTTTCGAGAATCATATTACAATATTTCTCACATTCAACATTATTAGAATTCTCAAAAGCAGTTATTGCTAATTTCAAATAGTTTGCATGGTACTCAGAAGAATCCACTTTTACAGTTCCTTGAACCTCTACTGTACCCTCAACCATCATCTTTTTTGCTTCTTCAACAGAGTATTTACAACCGCATGTTTGGCAAACAAAAACACCGTCTTGTTTTACTAAGTCTGTACTTCCGCACATTTCACAAGTTAATCTTTTCATTTTTGCTCTCCTTCAGTAATTTCTAAATTATCAACAGAGAATTCTAAACATCTCTGCATAATGTCATTTCTTGTTCTTCCTGTGACTTTTGCTATCTCGTCGAGAGTTGCAACAAGTTCAATAGGTAAGCGTAATGAAATAACGGAAGTTTCACCCTGATATTTCTTGGTTGAAATCTTCAATTTTTTATTAGGCATATTTTCACCTGCTTTTAGATATAATTAGTCGACTATATTGTAATACATTTGTAGTGTTTTGTCAACTATCTTAATACTTACAATCAACCTTATTGATACAAATATAAAGTAAACTATATTTGAGAAAGGGGTAGCAATATGGTTGATTTTGGTAATAATCTCAAAGAACTACGTCAAAAATACAAAATGACTCAAAAAGAACTTGCCGATAAAATCGGTGTTACAAAATCCGTTGTTTCATATTATGAGCTTCAAGAACGTGCGCCTTCCCCCGAAGTACTAATAAAGTTATCTCGAATATTTCATGTTACAACTGATTATCTGTTGGGGATTGAGCAAAAGCATGTGCTTGATGTATCTAATCTATCATCAGATGAAATCAATTTAATTGAGCAAATGATTAAACTATTTGAAGGCAAAAACCATCTTTAGGACTAGAAAAAACTGTTTAGTGCCATCGATCTGCATTTCTGGCGTTTAGTTTTTCTTGGACGGGGTAACGGTCGTTTTGACGATTTCTATCGGCTGTATTCGATTTTTGCCATATTAGAATTCCCGAAACCCTTGCAAACACTCACTTTATGATTTGTACAAAATTGCATAAGCGTCACAAAAAGCGTTTCATAGACTTTTTCAGCAAAAAACCTATGAAAGGAACTTATAAAACTACTGCCCTGCGATTCAGAATCGCAGGGCAGTTTTTGATTAGTCGCCTTAATAATATCCGATATATTATGTGCTGTGAACTGCAACCGAAAAAAATACTTGTAAATCGTTGAAATTACAGGATTTTTGCAGAAAACACAGCGCATAATATTACCTTTCTGGTATGATATTAATCATACTCAAAGAAAGGTTGTGATTATTTTGAAAATTATTAATGTTTCAGAGCAGATAGTTGAGTATTTGTTCCAAAATGGATACAGCGCTGATTCCATAAAGCGGAACAAATCTGCATTGAAACGACTTGATGAATACGCAGAATCTTGCGGTGAGAACAATTATTCACCCGATTTTGGACAGCGTTTTTTATCTCATCTTGAATGTTTGTACCCTGAAAAAGGTCAAAACATTAAGATAATTGCCCACTCGGTTATTGCGAAAGCCGATAATATTTATTACGGCAGAAATATCCGAAGCCGTAAATCTTTACCATTAGAATATCCTGAAGCATTTAAACAGCAACTGAATTCGTATGATGATTATATTAATGCTCGCTATTCTGAAAGCACAAGAACATATCTACGGAAAAACGCGGTCATTTTCGCTGAATTTTTAAGCAAGAACCATATTTTATTACTTGATGAAATTACGCCACAGTTGGTTATGGAGTCCTTTAAGAATATTAGCGACAGATCTTCATATACTTTCGCCTTAAAAGTATTTCTTAAATTCATTTACAGTGTGGGCTTTCATTCAAAAGATTTGAGTATTATTGTTCCTGCAATGCAGCGTTCAAAGCCTCATCCCTCTGTGTACTCTAAATTAGAAGTGGAAAAAATGCTTGAAACAATTGACAGGAATATGCGACCCTCCTTTCAAACACAACAACTACCACAACAATATTTGAAAGTCCAGATAAACTTTCGGATTTTCCGCCTTTTTATTGTTATATGACAGAAATATTGCCCAGGGCTTGTTAAGAATATTATCTTAGTGGTTTTAGGTACCGTTTGACTGACATTCGCGCCTACATATTAATAAATCATAGGCGCAAAAGTCAACTCCATTTTTGTTAAAGCAATCATCCGCAGAAAAGCTTATTTGTCGGATATTTGCTTAAACGGATTTTCCGCTTTTTTATTATTATATGACAGAAATATTCCCCAGAGCTCGTTAAGATTTTTGGCTTTGTGCCGAGCCAAAAATAGTCTCCAGGTGACATTTTTTGGACAGTAAAAAGCTATTTTGAAAAATGACTTGCTAATTGACTTTTTAAGAGTTACTATGCACTTGGAGGTGAATGCCATGAAGGGCGCAATCTATGCAAGATACTCATCTGATAATCAGCGCGAAGAGTCCATTGACGGTCAGCTTCGTGAGTGTACCGCATTTGCGGAAAAGCAAGGTATTATCGTTGTTGACACATATGTCGACAGGGCGCTTTCAGCAAAAACCGATAACCGACCTTCGTTCCAGAAAATGATTTCCGACAGTGCCAAAGGAACCTTTGACGTTATCATAGTCTGGAAGTTAGACCGCTTTGCGCGTAACCGCTATGACTCTGCTCATTACAAAGCACAGCTGCGTAAAAACGGCGTGCGTGTTATTTCGGCAACCGAATCAATCAGCGAAGGTGCAGAAGGTATTATTCTTGAATCTGTTTTGGAAGGTATGGCTGAATACTATTCGGCTGAGCTTGCTGAGAAGGTTATCCGCGGGCAAACCGAAAATGCTATGAAATGCAAATTCAACGGTGGCTCTGTTCCGCTTGGCTATAAAGTGGGAGAAGACCGAAAGCTTCACATAGATGAAGAGACGGCGCCGTTCATATTATACGCATTCAACTGCTATGATAACGGTATGCTTATTGAAGACATCGTTAACAACTTATATAATAAAGGTTTCCGCAATAAGCACGGCAAAAAATTTGCCGTTACGACCATTACCAATATGATGCATAACCGCCGTTATATTGGTGAGTACAAATACCGCGATATTGTTATTCCCGACGGCATCCCTGCTATCGTACCGAAAGAATTATTTGAGCGCGTTCAGATTCGTGTCAATACTAATAAGCACCACGCCGGCAAGTATAAAGCTAAGGAAGAATATATTTTGAGTACAAAGCTGTTTTGCGGCGATTGCAAAGGATTTATGGACGGCGAAAGCGGTAATGCCAGAAGCGGCGTTACCTACCGTTATTATAAATGCATTAACGCAAAGCGTAAGCGTGGCTGCGAACGCAAATCGGTAAAAAAAGAATGGATTGAAGACCTTGTCCTGAAAACTGTTGTAAGCTATCTTTCCGATGATAAGTTCATTAACGGCATTATTAAACAGTTACTCGAATATCAGAAGGAGTCTAACACGCAACTCCCTCTGCTTGAAAAGCAACTCAATAAAACTAATACGGCTATTGAAAATATGCTGACTGCAATTGAGCAAGGTATTATTACCGACTCTACCAAAGTTCGCCTGCAGGAACTTGAAGACAAAAAGAAAGACCTGGAGCTTCAAATTATGCAGGAGAAGTTATCCAAGCCAAATTATACGAAAGAGCAATATTTGGAGTTTTTCAAGCATTCAAAAAATCTCGATTTAACCAAGCAACGCAACCGTAAAGCGCTGATTGATTATTTCGTAAATGCGATTGTTCTGTACGATGACAAGCTGTTGTTCTATTTCAACTACAAACCAAACGCAGTACAACTTTCAATTGATGAATTAGAATCTTTATCGGATTCGCTGCTCTCCGCCCCACCAAAAAGAACTAACAGGCATATACCTGTTAGTTCTTTTTCTGTGTATGGGCGGGGAGAACCACAAAGTATTACGGCGAAATATACTTTTACTTTCGCCGAGAGGAAAAGCATTTGTAGTGATTATTAGTATTTTGCTTCAAAATACTTCAATCACGGAATATGTTTTGACGAAATCAGCCCTTTTTGCCACGAAAAAGCGGTTGAAAACAGGGGAAAAAACTGATAATATAGTTATATATTTTAATAACTGATTCGTCGGTTTTCAAAAAGAATTAACCGGGCGTTCTGAAATAACATAAAAGCTCTTTAAACACTTAAAAAGCGAGGGTGAAAATGGAAAACGATTATCAGACTGCCGCATTTATTCTTACTGCGGTAATTATAGAAACCGAAAGCATAAAAGAATTATACAACGGCTGGAAGCGCGTTAAAATCCCTGGCGACAGTCAGGTTTATTACGAAACCTTTTTTGAAAAAGACGGCAGGCGCCAAAGAATAGTAACCGCCCAGCAGGGCGTTATGGGAATGACCGCCGCAACGGTTTTAACAATGAAGGCGATTGAGAATTTCCGCCCTAGGTACGTTATTATGAGCGGAATTGCCGCAGGTACGGGCGACGTCGCAAAACAGATATACGGCGACGTTATTGTTCCCGACGTTATATGGGACTATTCAACGGGAAAGTTCGTAGGTCCCGATGAAACCGAAATCCGATTTGGCGACATTGGCTTTCTCCCCCGCCCCCGCTCGGTTTATACAGACCCCGATTTAATTGAAATTATTAAAAGCACCATCGGCAAAGAGGATAACGAATTCCACGTTCATATCGGTCCGCTCGCCTGCGGCAGCTCCGTTGTTGCAAACCGCACGGTAGTTGAAAAGCAGGTGCTTTCCCTTTTTCCTCACACCGTTGGGCTTGATATGGAATCGTATAGCGTTGCCTTTACCTGCCGTAACAGCAAGGCGCCGCAGCCCACAGCGCTGATAATAAAAAGCATCTGCGATTTTGCGGACAGCGAAAAATCAGACCAGTACCAGAAGTTTGCGGCATATACAAGCAGCGGCTACGCAAAATATCTTCTTGAAAATTATTTGCCGCTTGACTGATAAACAAATCCGAATTGAAAAAACGCAGAGGGCTTCATACCTTCTGCGTTTTTATTTCCTTATGATTATTTGCCGCCGTGAAAACCGTTAAAATCCGATATAATCGTCGAAAGAGGAAACGCCGTTGAGCATTGCGCCCTCAACAACCTCTGCGTCAGGAACTTCGGCTTTTATATTTGAAACCGCCTTATCTAATCCGCTTCCGCCCGACGTGGCAAAAACAACGATTTTTTTACCGCTGAAATCGTATGCCGAAATAAAACTTTTAATAATCAGAGGCGCGGTATAATACCAAATCGGGAACGCAAGATAAATTGCGTCATATTCCGCAATACCGGCGTCAGTATCCGCAAGAGCGGGCTTTGTTTTTTTAAGCCACTCTCTGTTGCAGCGCGAAAGCGGATTTGTCCACTTTATATCCGCGGCTGAATAAGGCTTTTCGGGTTTGATTTCATAAACGTCTGCGCCGACTGCCTCGGCAAGTCCTTTTGCCTTTTCTGCGGTTACACCGCTTGCAGAAAAGTATGCTACTAAAATTTTACTCATAATTATTCCTCCTGTATTTATTATTAAAACTCAGGCGCGGCTTATTCCTAACTTAAAACATTATTTCTTCAAAGTTTTCAAGCCGCGTCCTCATAGCCTAGCCGTTTCCGAAGCTGTTATACGGCCCGGGCGTTTCGGGAGAATAAATCCAGAAGTAAAAATGTCCGCCGTAGCCACAGTTCGGATAATTCCTTCCTATTTCGCGAATTTATTTTACCGCGTCGTCGGTCGGCATTCATTTATCCGTAAATAATTCAAAGTCCTTACTCTTTATGTTGTTCAATTCAAATCTTGAGCCGACAATATCGCCTATAAGTGCTCCTAACATTTTTCACCTCAAAATAATTATACATCATATCCGGTCTGTTGTAAATCCTTGAGTTGTACCTCCTGCGGCATTCAGCAGATTGCAGATCGGGTACCATGACTTTTCTTCGGGAACGGAGGTATTTTCGGCGAATAAAAAAATAAAAATTCACGATAAATATTGGTTGACATTGGGGGCGGAAGCGGATATAATAAGATTGTTAAAAAATTAACTATTTTGGCAAAGGAGAAATTACTATGAAAAATTACTTTGATTTAAGCGGTCAGGTTGCTCTCGTAACGGGCTGTTCGGGCGGACTCGGCGTACAGATGGCTGAGGCTCTTGCAAGCCAGGGCTGTAACATCGTTGCAGTTGCCCGCCGTAAGGACAAGCTCGACGAGGTTGTTGCTTCTATTAAAGAGAAGTTCGGCGTTGACGCTCTCGCTCTTAAGTGCGACATTACCGATACAGCTAACGTTGACGAGACCGTAAAGGCTGCTCTTGAGCATTTCGGAAGAATCGACATTCTTATCAACAACGCAGGTACGGGCGCTGTTGCTCCCGCTGAGGATATTACCGACGAGCAGTTCGGTAACGAATGCAATATCGACCTTTTCGGCTCCTTCAGAGTTGCAAGAGCCGTTGCAAAGCAGGCTATGATTCCCGCCAAGTACGGAAGAGTTATCAACATCGCTTCAATGTACGGTCTCGTAGGTAATAAAATCGCGGGCTCCGCTCCCTACCACGCAGCAAAGGGCGGCGTTGTAAACCTTACAAGAGCTCTCGCGGCTGAATGGGGCAAGTACGGTATCACCGTTAACTCAATCTGCCCCGGTTACTTCTATACCGACCTTACAAGAGAAACTCTTAACTCCGATTTCTTCCAGCAGAACGCAAAGACCATGATTCCCATGGAGCGTTACGGCGACGAGGGCGAGCTTGATTCGGCTGCTCTTTTCTTCGCTTCGAAGGCTTCAAGCTACGTTACGGGAACAAATCTTGCCGTTGACGGCGGATACACCTGTATGTAATTACAAAAAAAACGGCATAATCGTTTTGAACGATTATGCCGTTTTTTTATGTTATTTTATTTTCCAGCCGAGGTGGTCGGTATGGAGAAGGTGGTGGGATTTCTCACCGAGAGGAGCCTTGAGGTACTCGCTGTAAAGCTTGACTACCGACGGATTCTCATGGGAGAATCTTATCGGATTATCAACGTCGAGCTTTCTGAGTCTTTCGCCTCTTACCTCGAAGGAATCGAACGGGTGAATAGGCTGACCGCCGCCGCCGGCGCAGCCGCCGGGACAGGCCATAATCTCTACGAAGTCATAATCCACCTCGCCACTCCTTATCGCTTCAAGAAGCTCCCTCGTATTGCCGAGCCCGCTCGCTACGGCGCAGCGAACCTTAGTTCCCTCGATATCAAATTCAGCCTCGTTCCAGCCCTTATGATAGCCTCTTACGGCTTTGAACGCGTCGGCATCGGGGTTCTTACCCGTTGCAAGGAAATACGCTGAACGGAGAGCCGCTTCCATAACGCCGCCCGTCGTTCCGAAGATAACGGCCGCGCCCGTTCCGTCGCTGAGCGGGTCGTCAAGCGGCTTATCCTCAAGCTCGCTTACGTTTATGCTCGCAGCCCTTATCATCTTAACGAGCTCGCGGGTTGTGAGAACAATCTCAACGTCCTGTCCTCTTTCCTCGCCGCCCATATTTTCATATGCCGCCTCCGCCTTTTTAGCAACGCAGGGCATAACCGAAACGCTTATAATATCCTTCGGGTCTTTTCCGATTTTTTCGGCAAAATAGCTCTTTACCACCGCGCCGAACATCTGCTGCGGACTCTTTGCAGAGGAGAGCTGGGGTACCATATCGGGATACTGAGTTCTCATAAAGCGTACCCAGCCAGGACAGCAGGAGGTAAACATCGGGAATGTATTGTTTTCCTTATCGCCGAGGCGCTTGAGGAATTCGCTTCCCTCCTCCATTATGGTAAGGTCGGCGGAGAAGTTTGTATCAAATACATAGTCGAAACCGAGCTGTCTCAGCGCTTCGCCCATTTTCTCCATAGTCGCGTCCTCGGGAGCAAGGCCTAATTCCTCGCCCCACGCCGCTCTTACGGCAGGAGCAACCTGGACGATTTTAATCTTATCCTTATCGGCGAGCGCCTGATAAAGCTTGTTTTTATCGTCTCTCTCGTGAAGAGCGCCGACGGGACAGTGCGTAATACACTGGCCGCAGATTGAGCAGTCAGCCTTCTCAATCGGGAGACCGCCCTTAACGTCGACGGTAGTTCTTGCGCCCGTTCCGCATACGTCCCATACGCCGAGCGCCTGGACCTTATTACAAATCTGGATACAGCGCATACACTTTATACACTTTTCGTTATCGCGGATAAGCGGAAAGTCCTTGTTCCAAGCGATTTTACGAACCTTTTTCTTATAAATATCCGTTGAGAGACCGAACTCCTCGGCGAGCGACTGGAGCTGACAGTTACCGCAGCGCGAGCAGGTCGCGCAGGAGTATTCGTGCTCGGATAAAATAAGCTCAAGAGTCGCTTTACGGGAAGCCATAACCTTAGGAGAATTGGTATAAATTACCATTCCCTCCTCAACGGTATTGTTACAGGCAGCCGCAAGGCGCTCCATACCCTCGATTTCCACAACGCAGATTCGGCACGCGCCGATTTCGTTAATATCCTTTAAGTAACAGAGGGTGGGAATCAGGATACCGCTTTGCTGAGCGGCTTCAAGAATGGTAGTACCTTCCAAAGCGGTAATACTTTTTCCGTTAATCGTAACATTTACCATTTGAAAATCCTCCCTCCTTCAAAGCAGCCGTAGCCGAAATGGTCGCAGCGAAGACAGCGGTTAGCCTCCTGCATAGCCTCCTTATCGGTCATACCGAACTCAAACGGGTCGAAATTATTATTTCTCTCTCCCGCTTCCTTTTCACGCATATTTACTCTTCCGCAGGGCTTACGGTCATAAACGCGCGCCTTGGGTACGTCTACTCCGCTTTCGATAATATGGTTAAAGCCTAAGTATTCGTCAATATTTGCGGCAGCCGCCTTGCCCGCGGCGATAGCCTTAATTACGGTAGCGGGACCCGTAGCGCAGTCGCCGCCCGAGAATACGCTCTCATAGCCCGCTATCATTGCGAAGCCGTCGGCGTCAATCTGGTCCCATTTTCTCGGAAGTCCGTATTCGGCGAACTGGTCGCTGTCAATAGCCTGTCCGATAGCAACAACGAGAACGTCGCAGGGAATGAGATATTCCTCCTCGCCCGCGTCGGTCGGAGCGGGTCTTCCGCGTCTGAACTCGCTTATCATCTGCTGCTTAACCCAGAGACCCTTAACCTTGCCGTCGTCGCCCTTTTCAATTCTTGCGGGTGCAACGAGCTCAAGTATTTCGGCTCCCTCAGCCTGCGCTCCGAAGATTTCCTCCTCAAGCGCGGTCATATCGGCGATTCTTCTTCTGTATACAACGCTTACCTTGTCCGCTCCCGCTCTTACGGCGGTTCTCGTACAGTCCATAGCAACGTTACCGCCGCCTATGACGATAACCTTCTTGCCCGTATAATCGGGATACTCGCCGTCGCCGATAGCCTTAAGCATTTCAACGGCGGAGATTACGCCCTCGGCGTCCTCGTTTTCGAGTCCGATTTTCTTATCCTTATGAGCGCCGATAGCGATATAAACCGCGTCATAATCCGCGGCAATCTTCTTAAGCTCCTCGGGAGTTGAAATTCTTGTATTGAGCTTTACGTCAACGCCCGTTGAAACGATACAGTCGATATCCTCCTGAAGTCTCGTTCTCGGGAGTCTGTAATTCGGGATACCGTAACGGAGCATACCGCCGAGGTACTTCTTCTCCTCAAATACGGTAGTCTGGTGTCCCATAAGCTGGAGGTAATACGCGCAGGTAAGTCCGCTCGGGCCTCCGCCGATTATTGCGATTTTCTTACCCGTAGAGGGCATACATTCGGGCGCGGGTACCTCCCCCGCCTTATCACATACGTAACGCTTTATACCGCGTATATTAATAGGGTCATCAATCATCTGACGACGGCAGTAATTCTCACACGGGTGCTCGCATATAAGGGCGCACGCCGTCGGAAACGGGTTGTCCTTACGAATCTGGCGTACCGCGTCCTCGGGTCTTCCCGCCGCAGCGAGAGCGATGTACCCGGGGATATCTACATTCGCGGGACATCTCGTTACGCAGGGTACGGGACGGTCAAAGTGGCACATACACTTTCCGTTTTTCACGTGGGATTCGAAATCCTCACGGAAACCGCGGACGCTTACAAGCACCATATTCGCCGCCTCATAACCGATAGCGCAGTCAGCCGAAAGATATACGGACTGAGCCGTTTTTTCAATTAAGTCAATAGTTTCCATATCCGCTTCGCCGTCCAGCACGCTCTCAATCAGCGTAGCAAGCTGACCGAGACCTACGCGGCAGGGCGTACACTTACCGCACGACTGGGAATGACAAAGGCGGACGAAGCCGAGAGCGACGTCGATAGGACAGGAATTCGTTGAAACCGCGTTTACTCGGCTGCCGAGCTCCTCATAGAGTCTGTCGACCGTTGCTTCAACCTGGGAAACGGATTGAATCTTCTGTCTTGCCATAATATACTCGTTCCTTTCATTTGTTAACTGCATTATACCATATATCTATATTAAAGTCAAAATATAGAGAATAAAGAACGAGGGTTATAAAAGCCCTCGTTTTTTATGCGATATTAAATAACTTTTCGGAGTTTTTTCCGAGGATTTCAGAAAGGTCATCTTCGTCGGTAATAAGCGATTTTACTCGGGTAAGAGTCTCCTTCTGGCTGCTCCACGGCGAGTCGGTAGCGAAAAGAATTCTTTGAGCGCCGTGCTTTTTAACAATTCTCACAAACTGTTCGTCGCTGAGCATTTTTCTTTTCCCGTCGGGAACTGCTACGCCCTCGGGCGGCTCATACGAGCCGAGAACGAACGCCGTATCAAGATATACGTTTTCGCCCGCAAGAGTCTTTTCAACCTCGTCCCAGCCCTTCCAGCCGCCCATATGGGCGAGAACGAACTTATCGGGATTAATTTCTTTAATCACGGTGCAGATTTGATTAACGTCGGAAAAATTATGATGCATAATTCCTATATCAAGCCCCGCGTGAATAACAACCGCGAGGTCAAGCTCAGCCGCGCGCTCAATAATTCTTAAATTCCGTATATCGTCAAGGTCGACATTCTGATATGCGGGGTGGAGCTTTATTCCCGTAATTCCCCTGCTCTTTATACGCGAAAGCTCGGCGCGGTAATTCTCATAATCGGGGTGCATACCGCCGAGAGAAAAAAGTCCCGTTTCGCTGAAATGCCCGTTTTTCTCTATCGCAATATCGTTAAGCTTTTCAACCTGCTTAACGCCCGTCATAACGGGAAGAAGAACCGTACAGTCAATACCCGCTTTTTTCATAGAGTCAATAAGCGCCGCGTCGGTTCCCTTTGTATATGCTCTTGACTCAGCCTTTTTTTCAAGCTGAGCTAAAACTCCCGAGGCGATTTTTTCGGGAAAGGTATGAGCGTGGGAGTCAATTATCATAGTATTACCTCACAATTAAATGCCGACATTGATTGTCGGCATTTATTATATCACAGACAGAGAAAAATTCAAATTTATTCAGCTTCAACCTCGTCGCCGAGAGATTCCTTAGCCGTAACAATCTGCTTTCTGTTATAGCAGTTAAAGGTTTCCTCAACGAGCTTTGAATCAGGCTTCGGCGTAATAAGGCTTACAAGCGGAACGATTACAAGACCCGCAATCATAGCAAACGCGCCGCAGTTAATCGGGGACTGAAGAAGAATCGGGAACGAGCTTCTGAAGAATAAATTAAGCGTCATTATACCCGCTCCGAAGATAAAGCATACCCAGCAGGACGCCTTCGTTGTTTTCTTCCAGTAAAGCGAGTATAAAAACGGAGCGAGGAACGCGCCCGCAAGAGCGCCCCACGAAACGCCCATAAGCTGAGCGATAAAGTTAACCTGCGTATTGTACTGGAAGAGAGCGATAACAGCAGAAATTGCTATAAAGAATACAACCAGGATTCTCATTGAAAGCACCTGCTTTTTCTCGCTCATTTTCTTGATAATATTGTCTTTGAGAAGGTCGATTGTAAGGGTTGACGAGGACGCTAAGACAAGGGAGGAAAGCGTCGACATTGAAGCCGAAAGAACGAGGATAACGACAAGACCGATAAGAAGAGGCGAAAGGTCGCCGAGCATAGTCGGAATTATCGAGTCAAAGCCGTTTTTAAGCGTTCCGTCGGGGAGAATTTCAATCTTGTCGGAGAAAAGTCTTCCGAAGCCGCCGAGGAAGTAGCAGCCGCCCGCTACAACTATTGCGAAGAAGGTTGAAATAATAGTTCCCTTTTTAATATCGCTTTCGCTCTTAATAGCGTAGAATTTCTGTACCATCTGAGGAAGTCCCCAGGTTCCGAGAGAGGTAAGAATAACTACAAAGGTAAGTCCGAGCGGGTCGGGACCGAAGAAGGAATTGAAGATACCCGGCGTTGACGAAACGCTCTCGTCAACTATCTTGGCAAGTCCGTCAAGCGAGCCCGTAAAGCCGCCGTTGATTTTAAGTACCGCAGCGATAACGAGAACTATTCCGAAAAGCATAATAATTCCCTGAATAAAATCGTTAATCGCAGTAGCCATATATCCGCCCGCGATTACATATACCGCGGTAAGGATGCTCATAATAATAATACAAACCGAGTAGTCGATATTAAACGCCATACCGAAAAGGCGTGAAAGTCCGTTATAAAGCGAAGCGGTATAAGGAATAAGAAAGATAAATACAATTACCGAGGAGGCAATTTTAAGGCTCTTGCTGTTAAATCTTTCGCCGAAAAACTGGGGCATTGTTGCCGAATCAAGATGCTGAGTCATAATTCTTGTACGCCTTCCGAGGATTACCCACGCAAGAAGCGAGCCGATTACGGCGTTTCCTATGCCTATCCAGGTTGAGGCGATACCGAATTTCCAGCCGAACTGACCTGCGTAGCCGACAAAAATACCGCCGAAAAGTACGACGTACCGTAAGCGAACGCCGTAAGCCACGGGCCTACGCTTCTTCCGCCGAGAACGAAGCCCTTAACGTCGGTAGTATGCTTTCTTGCATAAAAGCCTACGCCTATCATTACTCCGAAAAACAGTACAAGCATCAGTATTTTTATAAACATATCCATTTCAAATCTCTCCTTTCGCTTTACCGCTTTAAACTTTAACGCTTTAAAGTTTTTATGTGTCATAGTGTATCATTTTTTATCCCCCGTGTCAATACCCAAATTCAAAAAAATCTTGACAAATGTAAAATATCGGGTATATAATACCTGTATCAAAAGCTATGACGGAGAAAAGTACTGCGGAAATGTGCTTAAAGAGAGTACGGGACGGTGGAAGCCGTACAGTAACAGCCGCACGAAGAACACTTCAGAGCTGCAAACTGAACGGTATTTACTCAGTAGGCGCGCCGTGGGCTGAACGTTATAACAGCAGGCTTTAATAATGAAGCGCAAAGGGGCTCGAAAGAGCAATATAGGTGGCACCACGGGTTACAGTCGCTCGTCCTATAAGAATGGACGAAGTCGGCTGTATTATTTATTTCAGGGAGGTTTCATTATGAAACACACAGACATTATTGACGTAATCGGAAAGGACGATTATTTAGGACAGGAAATTACAGTATGCGGCTGGGTAAGAACGGCGCGCGACAGCAAAAACGTTGCGTTTCTTGCTCTCAACGACGGAACGAGCCTCAACCACCTTCAGATAGTAATCGACAAATCGAGCGATATTGAGGTTGACCCCGAGGCAACCAAGCTCGGCGCGTCGCTTAAGGTTATCGGCGAGGTAGTAAAAAACGAGAGAAACGATACTAACGAGATTAACGCAAAAGAGATTACCGTTCTCGGCGTATGCCCCGCGGACTATCCCCTTCAAAAGAAATTTCAGAAGCTTGAAACTCTCCGCGAAATGCCCCATATCAGAGTAAGGACGAATACTTTTAACGCAGTATTCCGCGTTCGTAGCGTAATTGCGGCGGCTATTCACCGCTTCTTCCAGGAGAGAGGTTACGTATATATCAACACTCCCCTTATCACGGGCTCGGACTGCGAGGGCGCGGGCGAGATGTTCCAGGTAACAACTATCGGTTACAGCAAGGATTACAAGAGCGAAGAGGAATACTACGCCGACGATTTCTTCGGTAAAAAGACGGGACTTTCGGTTTCGGGACAGCTTGAGGGCGAGGTTGCCGCTATGGGTCTCGGAAAGATTTATACCTTCGGCCCCTCCTTCAGAGCGGAAAACAGCAACACCCAGCGCCACGCGGCTGAATTCTGGCATATTGAGCCCGAAATCGCTTTCTGCGAGCTCCCCGACCTTATTGAAATCGCAGAGGATATGATTAAATATATCATTAAGGAATATATGGAAAAATGCCCCGAGGAGCTTAAGTTCTTTGAACAGAGATTTGAAAAGGGCTTAACCGAAAAGCTTCTCTCGGTTGTCAATAACGATTTTGCGGTAGTTGATTATACCGACGCTATCGAAATACTCAAAAAGGCTGACGTTAAGTTTGAATTTCCCGTTGAATGGGGCTGCGACTTACAGTCTGAGCACGAAAGATATATTACCGAAAAGGTTTATAACAAGCCCGTATTCCTTATCAACTATCCTAAGGAAATCAAGTCGTTTTATATGAAGCTCAACGAGGACGGAAAAACCGTTGCGGCAACCGACCTTCTTGTTCCCGGAGTCGGCGAGATTATCGGCGGAAGCGAAAGAGAGGCTGACCTCAACAAGCTTCTCGCCGCTATGGAGGCAAAGGGTATGAGCACCGAGGGCTACGATTTTTATCTCGACCTTCGTAAGTACGGCTCGGTTCCGCACGCAGGCTTCGGTCTCGGCTTTGAAAGAATTATTATGTATGTAACGGGTATGTCGAATATCCGCGACGTAATCCTTTACCCGAGAACCGTAGGCAACATCAAATAATTACTCTGAAAAGGAGGATAGACCTATGATGATTTATCCCGAAAGCTATAAGTCGAAATTATACATCATAGAGGAGGACAAAGTTATGATGATTTATCCCGAGGGTTATAAATCCGCTCTAACTCAGAGAGAAACCCAAAAGGCAATCAAAATTGTAAAAGACACCTTCCAGTCAGCCCTTGCAAGGGCGCTTAACCTTGACAGAATTACCGCCCCGCTTATGGTAACCAAGGCGAGCGGAATTAACGATGACCTCAACGGCGTTGAGCGTAAGGTTCATTTTACAATGATGAATATCGACGGCGAGGCTGAGGTCGTTCAGAGTCTTGCAAACTGGAAAAGACGCGCGCTCTACCGTTACGGCTACGGCCCCGACGAGGGTATTTATACGGATATGAACGCTATAAGACGTGACGACGATACCGATAACCTTCACTCGCTTTTCGTCGACCAGTGGGACTGGTGCAGAGTTATAACGAAAGAGGAGCGTAACGTTGAATTTCTCAAGGATATTGTAAATAAAATTGTTGCGGCTATTTACGATACGAACGAAAAGGTTAAGGAGAAATTCCCCGTTCTTGACTTCAAAATGAATAAAGAGGTTTTCTTTATTACAACTCAGGAGCTTGAGGATATGTACCCCGAGCTTACTCCGAAAGAGAGAGAAAACAAAATAACGAAAGAGCACGGCACGGTATTTCTTATGCAGATAGGCTCTAAACTCAGAAGCGGCATTAAGCACGACGGGCGCGCCCCCGACTATGACGACTGGAAGCTCAACGGAGATATTCTGTTCTGGAACGAGCTTCTCGGCTGCGCGTTTGAAATCAGCTCAATGGGAATAAGAGTTGACGCCGAAAGCCTTCACGCCCAGCTTAAAGAGGAGGGTATGCTCGAAAGAGAGAGCTTTAAATTCCATAAGGGAATCCTCGACGGAACGCTTCCGCTTACAATCGGCGGCGGAATAGGTCAGTCGAGACTCTGTATGCTTCTTCTCGAAAAGGCTCATATAGGCGAGGTACAGTGCGCAATCTGGACCGACGAAATGAGAAACGAGTGCAAAGAGCACGGTATAATTCTTCTTTAATAAGCAAGGGAGAGGACGCCCTCTCCCTTAATTTTTATTTTTTTTAAAAAGTTGTTGAAAATGCAAATCAAATGTGTTATATTATATAGGCATTAAAAATGCATCGGGGTGTAGCGCAGGTGGTAGCGCACTTGACTGGGGGTCAAGGAGTCGCAGGTTCAAGTCCTGTCACTCCGACCAAATAAAGCAGGTTTTTAACCTGCTTTATTTTTATGCAAATCGCTCTAAATCGGCTTAAATAGGCGTTATATGCAATATGCGATTTTTTGAATGGCTTACTTGGGTTGCCATTAGTTCGTTAGAGTTGGTTTGAATGTCAACTCATTGCCAACCCGAAAATAATACAGCGGCGGATACTTGTACCGCCGCTGAAAGGAGAAACATTCGCGGCAGTCATTAACAATACGCCTGCGTGTTGTTTCGACTGCAAAGGATGTTTGGACGCACGTCAACCGCTTGCCAACCACTTTGCAACCGTTTCTTGTGCCATATTTCTATTACTCAATAGTTATTATCTGTGTTGCAACTGCATCCTGAAATGCTTTATCGTGTTCAACTAAAAGCATTGTCGGCTGATAACTTATGATAAGTTTTTCTATCTGTCGCCTTGAATATATATCGATATAGTTCAGCGGTTCATCCCAGATATACAGGTGTGCTTTGTCGCAAAGGCTTGCGGCGATGTACACTTTTTTCTTTTGCCCTGCAGAATATTCCTGCATATTCTTTTCATACTGGGTTTGATTAAAACCGAGTTTTTGCAGAATTGCCTTTAATAATACGCTGTCAATATTCCTTTGGGAAGCAAACTCATCAAGTGTTCCGGAAAGCGACGAAGTATCTTGCGGTATGACGGACACAATTAAGTTGGAGCCTTTGATTACCGTTCCATTATATGAAATGCTTTCATCATACAATAATTTCAACAGGCTGCTTTTTCCGCTTCCGTTTTTTCCATTAAGAAAAATTCTGTCTCCGCTATTTACAGTAAAAGAGACGGGCGTATTAATTGCTTTTCCGTCATAGGTAACCGATACTTTAATAAATTCTGCCAACTTACTGGAATGATAAGAGAGAGAATGTATTTTCAGTTGCTCATCATATTCAACATTTTTCAGTAGTTTGGATTTTTCTTCAAGCGCCTTGCTCTGACGGTTTTGCAGATTCTTTGATTTCTGCATCATCTTTGCTGACATATGACCGATATAGCCTTTATCAAATCCGCCAATTTTTGTCTTCTCAACTTTGTCAGACCAGTCTGCCGTTCTTCTTGCAGCCTGTTTTAACCGTTTGATGTCTTTTCGCAATCTTTCGTTTTGCTCTATTTCAAGACTCTGCTGGTTTTCAAAGTTATAAAGCCAAGTTGAAAAATCGCACTTTTTAACTTCAATGTCAGACTTGTTAATAGAAAGAATATGGTCAACACAGTTGTCAAGAAACGCTCTGTCGTGCGATACAAGAATAAATCCTTTTTTACTATTCAGATATTTTGCAACCGTCTCTCTTGCCTCAACATCAAGATGATTCGTCGGTTCATCAATCAGAAGGAAATTGTTTTGTCCGAGAAACATCGTGGCTAACAATACCTTTGTCTGCTCTCCGTTTGAAAGCGTGCAGAACGGTCGGTACAATCCTTCTGTGTCAACATCAAGATAAGACACTTCTCTAATAATTTCCCATTCTTCTGCTGTCGTGCAAACTTCTGTAAGCACCTCAAGCGCCATTCTTGTTTTATCCTTTACCTCGTAAGGAAAATAATCAAACTTTACAGAACTGATGATTTTTCCGCTGTATTCAAATTCACCGAGCATAAGCCGTAATAAAGTCGTTTTGCCTCTGCCGTTCCTTCCTACAAATCCGAGCTTCCAGTCGCTGTCAATCTGAACATTGGCATTTTCAAAAACATTGTCAAAGCTACCCGGATATGCAAATGTAAGGTTTTCGATTTTTATTAATGACATTTCATTTGCCTCCTAATACAAAAATAAACTGCAAGGAGAGTATCCCTGCAGCTCAATAGCATAATGATACCATATCATACAATAAGGCATAATACGGCAAATGATACGAGTGATAAGATAATCTGCTTGCAAGTGCAGGTAGGCGCAATTACCCCTTGTCCTGCTTAGTTAAATTTTACTTGCAAGTATTGATCATCCTGATTATCC
>CAMVRG010000024.1 GCA_947169815.1 uncultured Clostridia bacterium
GTGTCCTGAGCAATCATAAGTTCCTCGTCTGTTGCGAGAATGAATACTCTTACATTATCGGTTTCCTTTGTAAGCTCAGCCTCGGCGCCCTTAACGGTTACCTTATTAATTTCTTCGTCAATCTTTACTCCGAGATAGCCGAGATATGAGCATATCTTTGAGCGAAGCCATGCGCCGTTCTCGCCGATACCGCCCGTAAACACGATAGCGTCAACGCCGTTCATAGCCGCTGTATACGCGCCGATAAACTTAGCAATCTGGTAAGCCTGCATCTGATGAGCAAGCTCGGCTCTTTCGTTGCCTGCGTTCTGAGCGGCGCATATATCTCTGTCGTCAGACGAGATACCCGAAATAGCCATAACGCCCGACTGCTTATTAAGTAAGGTATCCATCTCCTTCGGAGAAAGGTTTTCCTTATCCATAATGAAGGTTACAACCGACGGGTCGATTCCACCCGAGCGGGTTCCCATCATAAAGCCGTCAAGCGGGGTAAGCCCCATAGAAGTATCTACAACCTTACCGTATTCAACCGCCGTAACGGACGAGCCGTTACCGAGGTGACAGGTAATAACCTTTAAATCCTTCGGGTCTTTACCCATTTTTTCAGCTACTCTGAGCGATACGAACTTATGAGACGTACCGTGAGCGCCGTAACGGCGAACCTTATAGTCGGTATAATACTTATAAGGAACCGCGAACATATAAGCCTTAGGCGGCATCGTAGCGTGGAAAGCAGTATCGAAAACGAACACCTGGGGTACGTCGGGACCGACTACGCTGAGACAAGCCTTATATCCCTGAATATGAGCGGGGTTATGAAGCGGAGCGAGAGGAGACAAATCCTCAATATCCTTGGCAACCTTCTCGTCAACGAGAACGCTCTTTTTATAATCGGGACCGCCCTGTACTATTCTGTGACCGATAGCGTCAATCTCGTCAAAGGAATCAATTACCTTATTCTCGCTTTCGGTAATAAGGAACTTAACCTCGTTGAAAGCGTCGGTATGAGTAAGAAGCTCCTTATCATACTCGGTTTTCTTTCCGTCCTTTTTAATAATGACGTTATGGTCGCCCTCATTAATCTTTAAGCCGATTCTTTCAATAACGCCGCTGCAGAGCACGGACTCGTCCGTCATATCCATAACCTGATACTTAAGCGACGAAGAGCCGCAGTTAATAACTAAAATCTTCAAAATGTTTCCTCCGATGGTTTACAGTATTTTCTGTAAAATACTTGAAATAAATTACTACAAAATATATAATATAATAAATAAAAATAATTTGTCAAGTAATTTTATTATATTTAATTAAAAATACTATTATATATAAGGGTTTTTTAATGAATATCGGTATAATTTGTGAATTCAATCCCTTTCATAAGGGGCATAAGTATCTTATAGACAGCGTTAAAAACGAGGGCGACTCGGTTATCTGCGTTATGTCGGGGAGCTTTGTTCAGCGCGGCGAATGCGCCGTATACAGCAAATTCGACAGGGCGAAAACGGCGCTTGAAAACGGAGCCGACCTTGTTATCGAGCTTGTAAGCGAGCTTTCTACTCTTTCCGCTCAGGGCTTTGCCGAGGCTGGCTGCGCTCTTCTTGAAGCGACGGGAGTATGCGATTCGATTGCCTTCGGAGCCGAGTGCGGCGACGCCGAAAAGTTAATCGCGCTTTCAGAGGAGATAAAGGCTAAGGACAAAGAGATTAAGGCTGAGCTTGAAAAAGGGATATCATATCCCGCGGCGAGAAAGAACGCCGTCGGCTCTCCCCTTCTCGACTATCCTAATAATATCCTTGCGCTTGAATATCTCAGCTCTACAGACTTAAAGCCGATAGCGGTTAAACGTATCGGCAAGGGACACGACAGCGACGATACGGAATATTCCGCAAGCGAAATAAGAAAAACGCTTAAAGACGGCGCAAGCCTTAAAAACATTGAAAGAGCCATTCTTTACAGGCTCAGAACAATGAGCGCCGAAGACTTTTTAAAAATCGACGACGTTAGCGAGGGGCTTGAAAACAGAATATGCGAGGCTGTAAAAACCGCGAAAAGCCTTGACGAATTATACTCTCTTGTAAAAACAAAACGGTATACACATTCACGAATAAGGCGGATAATTCTCAGAGCGTTTCTCGGCATTGATAAGAACTGTTCAAAAAAGCCTCTGTATATCCGTATTTTAGGTTTTAGCGCCGAGGGCGGCAAATTACTTTCAGAAATGAAAAAGAGCGCTAAACTGCCTTTAATCGCAAAATACGCCGACGCAAAAAAGGAAGACGGCGAAATTCTCGACGCCTTTGAAAGAGAATGCTTATACACGGATTTATTCAATCTCTGTTTTAATGAGCCGCGCCCCTGCGGCGAGGATAAAACGCAAAAAATAATAACGGGATAAGTCCCGTTATATTTTTTTGCAGATATTCAAAAATTCCTCTTTTGTCATCATATTGTTTATGCAGGAGAGGAGTGAGTTTGTTGAAAGGAACTCGGGAAGGTCAAGCGCTTTGAGGAGCGCTTTTCTTTTTTTCCTCGCGTCGGGAGTTCCCGATATACCCTGTTCAAATAAATCGTAGTTAGTAACGGGGTTTTCGTTAACGCTCGTTTCAACGTCGATTTTAGCCTTTTCAAACGCTTCGAGCAACACTTCCCTGCTCATACCCTCAACGCCGAGCTTCCCTTCCTTTGAGGGCAAGCTCTTACGTTTTTCCTTACCGTAGATATCGGGTATATATACATTATAAATTCTGTCAGCGGGTATTCCCGAGGAAATATAGTTTCTTATCATAAAACCCGCGTGGTCTGAATCGGTAAGGATAACTATCCCCCTTTCACCTGCGAGTCTTTTAATAAAGCCGAGTTTTTCCTTATCTTTAAAAATACCGAAGCCGTTAGTTTCAATAATAAAAGCGTCGATAAGAGACGAGAGCTTTATTTTATCATATTTTCCCTCAACAATTACCGCCTGGGATATCTTAAGCTTTTCTTCCATTATCTCGTCCTCAGAAGCAGAAGCTTCGCTACCGCCTCTTCAAGTATTATCTTATCGTTTACGGACGAGCTTTTTATTTTTAAATCCGCCTCGGCTAAAATATCAAGCGCCTCTCTCAGCGTTGACAGAGAGATTTTCGAGGAGTCGTTCGAGGCTTTGTCGATTATCCAGTCGCGGTTATTGTATGGAAAATACTCCTTAATATCCGCGGGGACTTTACCCGCCTCCTTAGCGGATTTTACGCGGTACATATCTACATAATATCCCGCAATTATCGGAAGAATAAAGCGCGGCTCCTCCTGCTGTGAAAAAAGCGCAAAAAGAGCTGACATTGCGGCGTCCGAGTTACCCGCAAGAATAAATTTTGAAATATCAAACACCTTGGCCTGAAGGGATTTTACGGCAACACTGTCAATAATTTCGCAGGTAATCCTTCCCTCTTTAACGAAGGCGCAGAGCTTTTCAAGCTCGTTGAATAAGGTCTGAATATCCGTTCCTACGGTTTTAATAAAATAATTAGCGGCGTAGTTATCTATAATACAGCTGCGCTTTTTAGCCGAGGATATCACAAGGGAAATGAGCTCGGGAACCGTTCTTTCATTAAGCTCAACCGCGTCGCCCGCCTTAGCGAAGGTCTTTACAATACCGTGCCACGGCGAATCCTTCTTTTTAAGCTCAACCGTTATGCTCTCAAACCAGAAAACAATTATACAGCTTTCGTTAAGCTCTTTAAAAAGCTCTCCCAGTTTTTCCATATCGGCTTTGCTTTTCGTAAGCGGATAGTCGTGAACAATAATAAGCGAATATTCGCTCATCATAGGAACGGTCTGAGAGTCCATAATAATATCGTCAATGCTTACGTCTTTTCCCTCGTATTCGCGAAGGTTAAAATCGGCAAAAGCCGGGTTAACCAGCTTCTTTTTCAGCTTCGCAATATAAAAGTCTTTAAGATAGTTTTCGCTTCCGAATATCATATAGACGTTTGAAAAGCTGTTTTCCTTTATCTGTTTTTTAAATGAAGCCTCATTCAGCCTTGCCATACGTTTAACCGCCTTACTTTAAAGGTTTTGTTTTTATAAAGGTCATAGATAATTTCGCCGTTTTCAAGCTCAATATATCCATTATAATCGTAAACTGTTTTTCTTGCAACAGTTATATTTCCGCTTGCCCTGTCAGTCTTGTAATTACTGATGGTAAATCCGTTCACGCTGCAGGAAAAGAGCGGAGATTTATCTGAATAATCAACGCTGTATTCTATCCCTTGCCCGTTTGAATTTACGGATTTTTCAACAGAGTAACTTTCTATCGAGGTATCGGACAGAACGCTGTCGTTATAAAAGGGCGAAATCAGCTTAACCCCTCCGTATTTATCAGCAAGCATAAGAGAATATTTATCGTACTTGCTTACGATTATCGTATCAACGCTTCTGTCTCTTATCGAAAGAAAAGTCGAAACGGCATAGTAATCGCTTTCAGTGTTAAGTCCGTATACGATACTGTTTTCCCCGTCAACAACGGCAACAGCGCCGTTTTCGGCGACGAAGATCTGCGCCCTTGAGTTATCGAGGCTGAACGTAACGGCGCTGACGGCTATAAGAATCAGAAGCGAGAATACTCCCGCAAACTTAAAGAACCGTTTTTTGCCGATAAAAAAGCACAGAGCAAAAGCAACAAGCATTACCGCAAGAGCGACTCCGAAATACATCTCGGTTCTTATTACCGACAGCGAGCTGTCAGCCGAAAGCCTTACAAGCCCAATTATAAAGTTGTTAAGCCCCCGCGAAAGCGCATTGAAGAACACGGGTATAAAGCCTGCCTTATTTGCGATATACGTAAGCGGAGAAAGCACTGTGGAAATACTTCCGAGCGGTATAATAAATATGTTAATAAAAACGCAGATTACCGAGAAATATCCGAAAAAGATATACATAGCGGGGAGTGTATATAAAACTATGCTGAGCGACAACGCCGCACCGTCAGCAATATAAAGAATTACTCTTCTCAGCGCGCTCTCTTTCGCTTTATGAAGCCTTTTACGGCTGAACCCGTTATACGCCTTTCCCGCCGTACAAAGCGCAAGCACGGAGCACACGCTGAGCACGGCGCCCGCGTCGCTTACCGCGAAGGGGTTGAGACATATAATAAACGCTGCGAGCCCGAGGGAATTGAGAGCGTCGGCGCGCCTTTTAAACAAATAACCCGAAAGCATAACGCACATCATTATACCCGCCCTTACAACCGAGCGCGAGAAGCCCGTCATAGCCGAAAAAAGAACGATGAAAACGATGATTATTACCGCTGATGGTCTTCTCTTAATTCTCAGCGCCTTAAGAACCCCTGTAAGCGCTCCCGAAAGAACTGTCAGATGGAGTCCGCTGACCGACATAAGATGGGAAGCGCCCGCCGCCTTAAAGGCAAAATACGTACCGTCGGAAAGAGCGCTTTTATCTCCCGTAACAAGAGCCGCCGCAAGCGCGCCCGCATCGCCGCCTATACTGTTACAGAGTACGGATATAATATCCTTTCTTACGTTGAGCAGATTAAGAGCAAACGGATTTACGCAGGTATCGCTTACGGTATAATCTTTAATATAGGCGGAAAGATATATTCCCTTTCCCCAGTTTCCGAAGGAGGAAAACGAGGTTTTGCCTACTGAGTAAAATTTCAGCTTACCGCTTATAAGCGTATACGCGTCGGCATAAATCGGATAATCCGATTTTATCTTAATCTTAATATCCTGCGGCGCTCCGCCGAGCATTATCGTTTTAGCCTTGGCAATATAGACGTAACCGTTTTCGCTGATTTTAGGCAGGTCTGTAATATAAAAGGCTGAAATCGCCTCTTTCCCGCTCAGAAGCTGAGCGGGAACGCAGGCGGAATAATAAACGGCAATATATAAAATGCAGGCAAACAGCGCAGAACCGAAACAGACAGGAAAAACCTTCTCCTGTCTGTATTCAGGTAATATAAGCGTTGTAATAAAGAATACCGAAAGCGCCGCGCCGATTATAGGAATATACTTTATATCCGTAATATTCAGTATAAGAAGCGTAAGCGCAACGGAAAATCCTGTGACTGCAAAGGGGCGTTTCATTATTTCAAAATTTCAAATAAAAATGCTATACTCAGCTTTTCGCCTTTTCTGAGCTTATATTTATCGCGGACATACGCCTGACCCGGCATATCCCCTCCGACGCCCTGCTGAGCAGAGTCAACGGTAAGCGTAATATTATTATCGCGTTTTATATCCTTAACGTGTTCATACTCTTCAAGCTGCATAGGAGTATACGGAAGCGCAGAGAACATAAACGGCTTATCGTAATACGCCGTGAGCTTAACGCCCCTGCCCTTTTTATCGGTAGCGGTAAAGTATCTTACGTCCGCTCTCGTTGAGCTTTCCTGCGGGCGCATATAGGTATATTCAAACTTGTCAATACACATTGAATACTTACCTATTTTATAACCGCTCTTTCTGTCGGGATAACAGGGAGCCTCGCCGCGTCCGTACCATGTGATATTATTAAAGCTCTTATCAATATCGAGCATATAGCCGAAGCGAACGGGGTCAGCCTTCGGAACGGCGCTGTGGTATACGGCGAGCTTACCGTCAGGATATACGGTATAGGAAGCGTACGCCTTGTCAAGAAGATTAGCCGAAAGAGCAACCTTAACCTTAACCGCCTTATCGGTTTTTTCGACCTCGGTTTTAAGCGCCTTTACAGACTCGGTAGCCTTTATCCATTTATAATACGGCGCAAAGGCGATGAGCGGGGGTGCGAAATTAAGAACGTCGATATCGTTATCGGTAAGCGCTCTGAAATAATCGGGCGCTATCGGAGCTTTGAGAATATTCTCACCGTCGGTAATATATTCGGTAACCTTTCCGTTTTCGATTTTTACCGTGAAGCACTCGCCCGTAATTTCTACCGTGTTTTTATCCTTAACGAAATTGAGAGTGTCCTCAAATTCTCCGAGTTTCGGCTGAGCGGGAGAGGTCAGTATAAACTGGTCATAGGCAATCTCCGCGTTTGATTTGAAGCCCGGGGTCTTTTTCTTCGTGTGGAATGAAATAGTAAGAACGTTTTCCTTATCGTTATCAAGCTTTGACGCGTCATAAGGGATATCAATAATTTCCTCCTGAAGAGGCGCAAGCGGGAATTTTTCCTGCTCGCCCGACTGAACGACCTCGCCCTCGCACTCTATTTTCCACTTGCATTTAAACGAGGAAACGTCGGTAAAGAGGAAGCGCGAGCGTACCTTATACCTGCCTACGCCGTTACCCGATTCGGTAGTTACGATAGGCTGATAAACGTGCTTAACCTCGGTATACTGAGGATGAGGGTTACGGTCGGCGCCGATTACGCCGTTAGCGCAGAAATAGGTATTTGAGCCCGTCATAGCGGTTTTGTCTATTCCGTTATACCAGCGCTTCGGCTCCTCCTTTTCAAAGTCCGTTCCGTAAAGCCAGTTTTCGCTTTTGTCGTCATTTACCTTATGTATCGCCTGGTCAACCCAGTCCCATATAAAGCCGCCGCACATATTATCGTACTTTTCAAAATCGTCCATATACTCCTGAAAATTACCGAGAGAATTTTCCATTGAATGGGCGTATTCGCAAAGAATTACGGGTTTAGTATACATTTCAGCGGCTATCGGCTTTGAGTCAGCCGCAAGCTGATTTGCGATACTATCGAAGGCGGTAAGTGTTATAGGCTCTTTATTACCGAGCTTTTTCATAGTAGCCTCGTCGGGATACATACGAGAGATTACGTCGCTCTTGGTGAAATAGAAATCGCCTTCATAGTGGAACTGTCTTGTACCGTCGAGTTTGAGCGCAGCCTCCTTCATCTTCATAAAGTTATCGCCGTCGCCCGCCTCGTTTCCGAGGGACCACATAAAGATACAGGGATAGTTTCTGTCGCGAAGTACCATTCTTTCCATTTTATCAACGGCAAGATAAGTCCAGAGCGGATTTGAGCCCGGGACGTTTTTACGTCTTACGCCGTGGGTTTCAAGGTCACATTCATCCATAATGTAAAAACCGTATTTATTAGCCTGGTCATAAAAATACGGGTCGTCGGGATAATGCGAGCAGCGGATTGCGTTTATATTACAGCCCTTCATTAAATCAAAGTCCTGAATATAACGCTCCTTAGGTACCGCCCAGCCGTTATCGGGGTCGAAATCGTGGCGGTTAGTACCTCTTATCATAAGCGGCATACCGTTAAAGAGAATTTTTTCTCCTTCTATCTCAACCTTTTTAAAGCCCGTGTCCCAGGCTTTGACGCAGACGCTTTCGCCGTCGTCAATTACCATAACGAGCTTATATAAATTAGGCTGCTCGGCAGACCACTTTTTAGGCGATTTAACTGTTTCGGCAATACTGAGCTTAGCTTTTCCGTTTCCGTCAAGCTCGGCAGAAGCCTCGCCGAGCGGTATTTCCTTTTCCGTATCGGAAATAAGATAAGCGCTTGCCTTAACCGTTTTTTTATCAGCCGAATAGTTATTAATAAATAAATCAAGGCTGAATTCGGAATTCTTGTATTCTTCGTCAAAATCGGTTTTAATATAAAAATCACGCAGACAGGTTTTAGGCTCGGCATAGAGGAATACCTCACGGTAAATTCCGCTCAACCACCACATATCCTGGTCCTCAAGATAAGACGAGGCGGCGAAGCGGTAAACCTTAAGGCAAACGAGATTTTCGCCCTCTTCAAGATAAGAGGTAATATCAAATTCGTGAGGAGTCATTGAGCCGCAGGAATATCCTACGTAATCGTTATTAACCCATACCTCAAGCGCCGCCTTACATGCGCCGATATGAAGAAATACCTCTCTACCGCCGAAAGATTCGGGAAGCGTAAAAGTTTTACGGTACCAGCCAATTTCCTGCATAGAACGGTCAATCGACGGAATTTTAGACTTACTTCTTGAGAGCGCTCTCGGGTAAGTACTTGCATAGTAATAAGGTGCTCCGTAGCCCTTGAGCTGCCACACGGACGGAACGGTTATATCATCCCACTTGCTGTCGTCAAAGTCGTCAGCCTTATACTCGTCGCTGTCCTTTTCAATATCGTTAAGCCATAGGAATTTCCACTCTCCGTTAAGGCTGAGCTTATATTTACTCTCACCCTCAATAGCGCTTTCAACGTCGTCAAAGGGCATAGCGATAGTATGACCGTCCTCCTTTGATAACTGCTCCTGAAGCGGGTTTTCCCAGATATACTTGTATTTCATAATTTCCTCCCGAAATTTATTTTCCGTCCCACAGATATTTTTCCATATCAACCCGTCCGTCAACGAACTCAACGCCCTCGTTTTCAAGAAGCATAATCTGTGTATTCTTTCCTCCGAAGGCAAAGGCTGACGAGGGCTCGCCGAAGCGATTTACAACTCTGAAGCAAGGGATTGAATCGGGGTCGGGATTAACGTGAAGCGCGTAGCCGACTACCCTGCTCCAGTTCGGATTACCCGAAAGGAGCGCAATCTGGCCGTAGGTTGCAACCTTTCCGTACGGTATTCTTTTTACCGTTTCATATATCTTATCAAATGAATTCATCATACGCTTTCTTTATCAACTATATTTATCTGGTCTGAATATACGGTTTTAAGGTTACCCTGCGCGTCATAATAAGTCGCATAGCCTCTTACCGCCCAGTTATACTTCGACGAGAACTTCGAGATATCAAGAGTGTAAAGAGAGTTCTCGTCGGCAGGCTCAAACTTTGAGGTAGTCATACGGTTATTCAGAGTCAGAGTAAATTCGCACGGATTAAAGGAAGCGGCTTTTTTATAATAAAGCGCTATTCCTGCCGATTCGATATGACAGCCCTCTGGTACGCCGAGCGCCATTATAAACGAGGCAACACTCTCATCGCTGTTATAGATATAGTAAAGCTCCGCGGCTGGCTTTGTTCCGTGTGTCTCGGGAAAAGCGGGAGGTGTAAATTCACTCTGAGTATATACGGGTCTTATCTCCGTATCCTCGCCCGCTTTAAGAAGAGAGAGCGCCTCTGAAACGCCGCTCCACTCTCCGTCCGTATAGCCGAGCCTGAACGGAACGGGCGGAAGAAGCGAGTCGAGAGAATCAAATTCATTCCACTGTGAAACGGTTTTAGTAATGCTTTGCTGAAGCTGACCGCTGAAATTCTTAAACGTCAGCGTAACCTCGTCTCCGCTTTTGAATATCGCCTTATATTTAGTGTTAGAAGTAAGCACGAAGGTATAGCTTGTATCAAAAGAGAATATGCGTTTTGTATTCTCCTCATACCAGCCGAGGAAGGCGTTATCCCCGTCGGGAGAGGCGCTGAGAGTTATCCGGGTTCCGAAGAGAAGCGAATATTTTCCCTCGTTATAACCGTCTCCGTTGACCTCGGCGCTTACGCTGCCGCCCTCGCCCGAAAAATCAAAATACAGATAAGGCACAAGCCCGCTTATTGCCGTAAGAATATCAAACGCGGCGTTATCCGCTTCAATCTGAGTCGGCGAGGCGTTTTCAAGACCGCTGTAATAGTTCAGCGTATCGGTTAAATCCGAGAAGGATTCCGCAGAATAATCCTCGGCGCTGTATGTTTCGGCAAGCGCAACCGCCGCCTCGTAAGCCGAAAGGTCGGCAGACGTATTACCCTTAATAAGACAGTAGGCGCGCACGTTTTCGGCAAGCGTAAAGGTTACCGTTTCGCCGTTTGCAGTACTGATTATCTCGCCCGTAGCGTCGTTTACAATAACCCATTTTTCTGCCTGTGGAGCGCTCAGAGTTATTTCGCTTCCTGCTGATATTTCGCTGAGATTGTTTACCGTATTACCGCCCGAAACGGCCGTAAACGCTCCGTCGGCGGCTGAACGCGGAATATAAAGCGCTCCCTCTTTTCCGCTGAATTCTCTTGCAAGCTCAACTGCGCCCGAACAGATTTCGGGAAGCGAGTTAAACTCCTGAACGAGTTCGGGTGCTTCAGGCGAGGTTTCGCTGAGGTAAAGCGAGTAAACCTCGCTGTCTGTAAGCGCTTTATTAAAGCAGTAAACATTATCAAGGGAAAGAGTACAGGTTCCCCAGTAGGGCGTATATGAGCCGAGACAGAGCTTCGTATCACCGCTTGTAAGAAAGCTCATAAGACCGCCCGAAACAACGTACGCCTCAGTTCCGCTTACGGTAATGTTCTTAATAAACTCTCCGTTTATATATAGTCTGAAATTATAATCGTCTATTATTTCATAAGTAATAAACTGCCACTGCTTATTTCTTATTTCCGACGCGGATTCGGTATAATCGAAATATAAGCCTGCGTTACTTAGCGTTAAGTCGCTTCCGCCGTTTCCGTTATTAAAGCGGATATATCCGTCCGTTCCGAGGGTAAAATATTTCATTTCGCCTATCTCGCCCTGGGCAAATGTAAGGCTTTCGAGATTTTCCCAGTAATTGCCGTTAATTCTCTGCCAGAAGCTTACGGTAAAGCCGTCGGAGGACGACTGAGAGGCAAAGGGGTTTACGTTAGTTGTAATATAATTAGTTTCGTTTCCGCCGTTCTGGGTATAAGGAAAGTACGCCGTACCCGTTCTGCCGTTATTATCCGAGGTATCGTGATGAACGTATACTCCGCCGTCGGGATGTCCCGTAACAGGCGTTCCGCCGAGCGAGTCGGTAAAAGTATTAAAATAAGAATATCCGCTTGTTTTCGTTATTTCACTGTCGGATTTTGCATAAGCGGTAAACTCAGCTTTATCAAGATATGCTTCGGCAGTTCCCGCCATAGTACCGTAAACGCTGAACGACGCGCCGTAAAACAGCCTAATATCCCCGCTTGAAAGGAAGGAGAATATACCGTCGTTTCCGCTGGCTCCGTAAGGATAGCCAGAGGCGCAGATTTCGTTCAGATTATAAGTTCTTTTCAGCTCGCCGTCGGCATAGTATTTCAGAATATGATTACCCAAATTATTCTTAAAAACCGTTATGTCAATATCAACCCAGCGAGGCGATGTCGTATTCGTTTCAGCCGTTGAATTAATATCAAAATAGCAGCCGTTATTGCCCCCTGCTCCGCCGTTACCGTCGTTAAACAGAAGCGTTCCGTTAGACATAATTATAAAATAACGGTTATCGCGGTTTCTTCCCGTTGAGAAATTAATCAGAGAGGAGTTCCAGCCCTCGTCGTCGTTACAGTATTTTGAAAAGCTGATTGTTACACCCTTTGAAAGGTCCTTTCCCGCAAAGGGATTTTCGCTTTCAAGAGCGCAGGGGCTTGTTTTAACGTCAAGAGAATAGCTGTTGAAATCCTTTACTACATAAGGCACGCCGTTTGCGTTTGCCCAGCTTTGTGAATAAATACCGTCGGAGCCGTACATTGTAACGTTATTCGCGTTAGTAAAAGCGTTACCGTTAATGCTGCTTACGCTGTCCGCCGTATTAAAAACGGTAAGCGAGGTACAGTCCTTAAAAGCGTAGGAGCCTATCGACTGAACTGCGGTATCGTTAATACTGATTTCGCTGAGGCTCGCGCATTTTGTGAATGCTCCCTCGCCTATTGAGTTTACAGTTGATGGAAGGGATACTTCCGTCACGTTGTCAAAGCCGTAAAAGGCGTAATTGCCTATCGAGGTCACGCCCTCGTCAACAATAATCGTATTAATCAAATCCGAATTGTACTGACCGTCGAAAACCGCGTTTTTGAGCTGGTCGCCCCACGGAGCGGTTGAGCCCATACCGTTTACGCCGTTTGAAGAGGAATAGGCGTAGTTATTCATAGCGCCGTTTCCGCTGACGCGCAGAACTCCCGTTTTACGGTTAAGAGTATAGGTAATATTTCCGTCCGTTCCCGTAACAATATTCGATACGCCCTCGTTATTATTAATGATATATCTGCAAAGGCTTTCGGTTGCAAAATCCATAGCGAATATACCCGAGGGCTTTGTTTTTGTATATGTAAAATTCGGATATGCCGCGTTTACGGTAGAAGCAAGGTTTTCGGGATTAGGCACAAGCGAATCGGATACGGTTGAAGAGAAATTAAAATAGTATTCTCCGCGGTAGTGACCTAAATTCAGCATATACTGAGTTGCGGTAATTTTATCATCTGTATGCCATTTATAGTAATCCTGAACGTGGAAGGTAAGGTCGGAATAGCTGTTTTTAAGATTTACGTACGGAGGGTCTGTATAGCTTGAATCCCCGTAATCGAGCCACTTAACCTTCTGACCTGATTCGGCGGCGTCAACGCCCGAGCCCGAGGTCTCTATAACCTGGTCAAAGCGGTTCATTAAAACGCATTTTCCCCTGACGGTATCAAGAGTCGGAACAGCCTTGCCGAGATACCACCGGTTTTGGTAGTTATAGCTTTCGCCGTAGAAATACTTACCCTGACCGTAGCCGTGGATATATTCGTATATCGCTCTTGTGAAGGTAGCGGCGCCTACGTCGCCGTCGTCCTCTTTAACTGAAATCAATACGGTTTCGCTCGGGTGGGAGTCAAGCCAGTTATAAACGTCCTGAAATACAAAATCAAGATAGTAATAATCGTCGCCGTTCCAGCAGTCGGCAGAGCCGTGGACAGTCTTAACGGAAAGCGTGCCTGAATCGCACTCGCACCTCACGTCAAGAAAACGCACGCCCGCGTTAAGCTGCTCGGTAATATTAAGGCTCTGGCATTTAGCGGTACTCGTAACATAGGACTGGCTGAACTTTCTCGCGCAGGAATCGTGAGTGCCCGGGATAGTTATTTCGGTAAGTCTCGTTTCACCTCTTATTGCGCTCATCCAGCTATCCGAGGCAACGGAGGATAAGACCGTTTCGGTTTCATACGGCGAGGACGCGCCCGCCGTAAAAGGAACAGCCATAGTAAAAAGTATTGAGATTACAGCTAAAAAGGATATAATCCGTTTCATATATATTCACCGTTAAAAGTATATAGTAACTCAACTTTATTTTAGCATAATAATTTAAATAATACAATAAAAAAATAAGAGAGCCGCTGCTCTCTTATTTTAATTACAGATATTTTCCGATAAACTCGTCGAGCTTTTTGTAGTAGCCCTCAGTATCCTTAACTACGGACTCGGCGTGGAGAGCGGGAGGAACGATAAACATATCCTTCTCGTTTGAGCAAAGTTCATAAAGTTCCTTGCCCATTCTCGTCGGTACGAAATCGTCCGAGCCGCCGTGAACGAAGAGCATAGGAACCTTGGAATTCTTAACGCTGTCTCTTACATCGGTATCCTTTAAATCATAGCCCGCAAGGCGCTTGTTGAGGAAATTAATCATCTCAAGCAAATAAGGCGTTGAATACTTGATTCCCGCCGCGTTTGCTACTGCGGTAAATTCATCAACCGCGCTTGTATACGGACAGTCGGCAACTATAAGTTTAACCTGCTCGGGTACGCTTGACGCCATTTTACATACGGTAGCGCCGCCCATTGAAACGCCGTGAAGAATAATACTTATATCTTCGCCGAAGCGGTCAATGATATAGTTTACCCATTTCATAAAGTCCTGACTCTCGTAGTAGTCAAAGCCTACCCAGTCGCCCTCGCTGTCGCCCGAGGCTGTATGGTCGCAGGCGAAGAAATTAATTCCCTTATCGTGATAATACTTATAGAAATTAGCGGGGTCGCCTCTGTGGTCTGCGCGGTAGCCGTGAGCAAAAAGGCAGAAGGTTTTGCTCACGTTTTCAGCCATAAGAAGATAGCCCTTAAGGTTCTCTCCCCTGTCGCTTTTAAGGTCGATAATCTCGATAGGCTGCTCGTCAACCCATTTCATATTTTCGACGCATAAATCGGTCAGCGCCTGAAGGTCACCGTTATCGGTAAGTTCCTGAAGCCTCGCGGCAGGTCCTTTCGGTATGGTCTGCTTATACATTAAGTCAAGATAAGAATGAACGGCGGCTGCGGCGGCTCCCGCAAGCCCTGCTGCTCCGAGGAGCGCTAAAGTACGTTTTTTCATAATTAATCCTTCTTTTCAGCCTCAGTCGTTTTAAGCTCTTTTACCTTAAGCTCGGTATATTCCTTTTCAGGATTATCCTCTTTGATATTCTTTCTCATAATCTGTTTTCCGTCGTAGCGGATATAATACTCGCCGCGGTGGTCAAACTTAATATAGGTTTTTCCGTCCTCGCCCTTTTCTTCAACTTTATATGCAGCGATAACGCTGATATAATAATCGTCGCCGATTTTAACGCCCGAGTCGTTTGTAAGGAATGAACATTCCTTCTTTTCCTCGTCGGTAAGGGCAAGCTCCTTAGCGCTGTACGACTTAATAAATTCAGCCGCGTCGCCGTTTTTGATAACGGCGGTATCGGTAGTCGACTTTTCATAAGGGGCAGCCGTCGCGGTCGGAATAGTAGTAGGCTGGTCCTTACTCTTATTTGAGCAGGCGGCAAATACCGTACATATTAAAATTACACTTAAAAGAACAACAAAAGCTTTTTTCATATTTTTAACCTCACAATTAAACTTTGATTTAATTATAATTTTGCTTTTAAATAAAGTCAACAAAATAAATATTAATTATTTATAAAGAAATACGAGCTTATCGACCTTACTTTCGCCGAAAACGGCAATCCCGTTTTTATTAAGCAGGTCGGCGGTTATTCCGTTCCCGTCGCAAAGCGCTCCGCTGAACGTTCCGTCGTATATTTTACCGAAGCCGCAGGAGGGAGAATTCTCTTTAAGTAGTGCGGCGGGACAGTTTTTCTCCTGCGCGATATAAAGAGTATGCTCAGCTCCCGTAAGAAACTGATCGGTTAAGTCTTTTCCGCTTTTTGAATAAACCCTGCCGTCTTTTATCTCGCTCGGCTCTCTCGGTATCGGCAAGCCGCCGAAGCATTCGGGACACACGGGTATTAATTCAAAATCCTGCGACAGCGCTATCACCTTTTCGTCTTTATTATTACCACCGCTGTATTTACAGTTTTCGCCCAGAAGGCAGGCGCTTACAATGATTTTAGTTTTCATAAATTATCCTGTTATCGGTTTCGGTAATCTTTCCGTAATCGAAGAGTCCCTTATCGTTAAAGCCGTGATTTCTCGCGTAAACATAGTCCTTTGCGTTGACTGCGGAATCGTCCACGAAATTTGCGTAGCGAATCTGAACGACAGCGTTTACGCCATCTTCTCCGACAGTAAACGGCGAGGTAAAGAGCGTAAAGCCGTGAACCTTAAGTTCAAGGGAATACTCGCCCTCAAGCGCCTTTGCCGCGGCTGTTCCGTTTTCGTCCGTTTCGGCAAACAGCTCGCCGTCAAGGTATATTTCTGCGTTCGGTACGGAAAGTCCCTTTTTGGTCAGCACGGTAAGAGTTACAGCCCTGCCCGCGTCTGACGAACTGTAAACGAATTCCTCGCCGCAGTCGGCGCAGATATGAATTGTATTCGTTATAAACGCATCTACCTGCTCCTCGCGGACAAATTCCGTATTTCTCGAATGACCGCAGCCGAGAGGCATAAGCGTTATCTTATCGGTTGAATCGGTTAAATCCTTAGACGTTGAATCACAGTAAGCGTAAAGATTCTTCTTGGCGTAATAGCCCGCGGTAGTACCGAAGCGGTATGAGAATATACTGTACGGCTGATAGACCGTAGTTTTACAGTAGTTAGTGATTTCAGTAAGATTTGTACACGCAACGAATGCGAATTCTTCAATCTCCTCTATACAGTTAAAGCTCAGCGACGTAATCGCAAGGCAGTTATAAAACGCGTATGAGGTAATATATTTAACGTTTTCATCGAGGTTAAACGAGGTTATACTGTACCTCGCAATATACCACGGCGTATATTCGTAAAGCTTGGTTCCGTCTTCCTTTAAATATTCGTCCATAACGCCGCTTCCGAGCGTGAGATTAAGCGTTCTTATAACGGTACAGCCTTCCCACACGCTTGAATTTTCGGGAGCCTTGAGCGACAGAGGCATTGTAACAGTATAAAGCCTTGTCGTTTTATAGAACGAATAATCAGAAAGCGAGGTGATTTTATCGGCGATTTCAACCTCGGTAATCTGTGACATATAAGGATACCACGGGATATCCTCTTTTGACTGATACGAATACATATCGCCGCTGCCCTTAAGAGTCAATTTTCCGCTGTCCTCGTTAAAGCGCCATACGATATCATCGCCGCAAACGCCCGACGCGCCCGTGTCAACAGTAAATTCATTATTTACGGCATAGGTATAAAGCGGACTCGCGCTGCAGGTAACGAAGGTTACGTCGCGCTTAGTCATTACACCGTCAAAATAATAGCCGAGAGAGTACTCCCCTGCCTGAGCGCCGAGTAAATCACAGTAAACGGTTGAGGGATACGGCGTAAGAATAAAGGCATAGTCGTTTACTCTTATGTTCTCATCATAGGTAAAGCCGTCACTTTGCCAGTCGTAAAACGCCATAACGATATTTCCGTTTCCGTCATAAACGAGACGTCCCTCGGTTGTATATCCGCCGCCCTCTATTCTTCTTGCAGAGCTGAAAATAAACGCGCGCGCATCGAGAGAGCTTACATAGTCGGGCACGTTATAGGTATCCCTTGCAATAACGAGAGAAAGCGAATTGTCGCTTCGTTTTATAAGCTCGCTTTCATAATCGAAGTAGACCGCGTTATCCTCGCTAATAAAGAATTTTGTAAGCGAGGTGCATCCGTAAAACGCGAACGGAGAAATTTCGCCGACGTTTTCTTTAAGTTGAAGAACGATTATCTCGTCGGCGTAATCAGCCCACGGAGCGGGAGCGTTCATATAATCGTACATATCACCGCTGCCGTCAAGCATAAGGCGGCCCGTATCGTAATAGGTGTAAGTCAGATTATCTCCGCAGACTCCCGTATCAACGGGTATCGGCTCGATATATGCGCCCTCATAGCTGTCTCCGCAGACGGTACAGGTATAAAGCGTATATCCCTCCCTCTGCTTTGTAGGCTCATATACTACGTGCTTATAGTTATGCTTACAGCCGAGAATATTGAAAGTAACGTTTTCTTTAATTGCATAATCCTCGGCGGCGGTATTTCGATAACCGTTTAAAACGAAGCCGTCGATATCGGAAAACGCTCCCGTTCCGATTTCCTCGGCGTTAATTGAGCAGGTATAGGAGGTAAGCTGAGTACAGCCCGAAAAGGCATACGAACC
>CAMVRG010000025.1 GCA_947169815.1 uncultured Clostridia bacterium
TTGAGAGAAATATATACAAAAGAAACACCCTTGTTGCGAAGGTCATTAACAATTGAAAAAAGCTTTTTTACCTCGCGCTCAGTAAGAGATGATGTCGGCTCGTCAAGAACGATAATCTTATCCGCGTCCATAACGGATGAGATACGCTGAGCGATAATAATTACCGTAGTGTCGCCGAGCTCATTATAGAAGCTCTCTCTTATTTTCGCCTCGGTTGCGGTATCAACCGCTGAGGTTGAGTCGTCAAGTATAAGTATTTTAGGCTTTTTTATCATAGCCCTTGCGATACAGAGTCTCTGTTGCTGTCCGCCCGAAAGATTGAGACCGCCCTGGGAAAGGTCGGTATCGTAGCCGTCGGGCTGCTCCTCAATAAAGGCGTGCGCCTGAGCGAGCTTACAGGCGGCGATAATTTCATCATCGCCCGCGTCCTTCTTGCCCCAGCGGAGATTTTCCTTAATCGTTCCCGAAAAAAGAACGTTTTTCTGAAGCACTACGCCGATAATATCGCGAAGCGCTGTAAGGTCGTAGTTCCTTACGTCAACGCCGTCAATTTTCACGCTTCCGCCGTGAACGTCGTAAAGCCTCGGAATAAGGCTTATAAGGCTTGATTTTCCGCAGCCCGTCGAGCCGATAATTCCGATAATGCTTCCCGCCTCGGCAGTAAAGCTTATATCCTCAAGAACGTTATCGCCCTCGCGGTAGCCGAAGGAAACGTTTTCAAATTCGATTTCTCCCTTCGGAGCTTCGGGAACGTAAGGATTTTCGGGGTTTTTAATATCAATTTCGGTATCAAGCACCTCAACTATACGCTCGCCGCACGCCTTGGCTCTCGTAATCTGGAGAAGGAGCATTGATACCATAACAATATTCATAAGAACCTGAACGATATACGCCGCAAGAACGGAAATCTGACCTACGTCCATTCTTCCCGCCGCAGCGTCCTTGGCGCCCTTGTAGTAAATGAACATAACTATCGCGTTAAGCAGAAGAAGCATAACAGGGAGAACGGTTACAACAAGTCCCGCCGCCCTTGCACCCTGAGCCGCGAGCTCGTCGGACGCGCTGTGGAACTTATCCTTTTCCCTGTCCTCGCGGACGTACGCCTTAACTACTCTTATTCCGATTAAGTTTTCCTGAACAACGCGGTTTACGTTATCTATTTTTCTCTGCATAGCGCGGAAAAGCGGAAAACCGAATTTAAGAATAAGCGCAACGATTATTATAATCAGCGGCAGTACCGCAACAAGCACCATAGATACGCGCCAGTTAATAGAAAACGCGAAAAACGCCGAAACTATAAGAAGCGCGGGGGCGCGCACGAGAATTCTCAGTACCATCATAATAGTATTCTGAAGCATAGTTACGTCGTTAGTCATTCTCGTTGTGAGCGACGAGGTTGAAAACGCGTCGATATTTTTAAACGAGAAGGAGCTGATTTTATCGAACATATCCTTTCTCAGTCTGTATGAAAAGCGCTGGCTTACCTCGGACGACGCCTTCATCGTAGCAAGACCGCCGAGAAGACCTACAACCGCAAGTCCAAACATTGCGAGCCCTATTCTTATTACGTAGCCCTTTACGTCCTGCCCCGTTTCGGCAGCCTCGGAAACCCTGTTATAAACAAGGTTTGCTATCGACGGGAGCGCCATTTCGCATATCGCTTCGATTATCATACCCGCGGCGCTTATTATACAGAGAAGCCCGAGCCTCTTCATATATTTTGAAAGCTTTTTAATCATTTTTTATCTCTTTCCGACTTTGTTTGTTTTGTGCAACTTGAATAAACATTATACCATATAAAACAAGTAATATCAATAAATTTTGTTATTGATATAGTATATCTTATATGTTAAAATACTTGCTGATAAAGGGGAAACATTATGGATTATAATTTGTGCGACATCAATACCGTTGAACGTCTTTTAAAAAAACACGGCTGTAAGTTTTCTAAGGCGCTCGGTCAGAATTTCATAGTTGACGGTACCGTATGCCCGAGAATGGCGGAGGAGCTCTGCGCCGACGAAAGCACGGGAGTGCTTGAAATCGGAGCGGGAATCGGCGTGCTGACAAAAGAGCTCTGTAAAACCGCGAAAAAGGTAGTTTCAATAGAGCTTGACAAACGCCTTTACCCTCTTCTTTCCGAAACTCTCGGGGACTACGATAACTTCGAGCTCGTCGAGGGCGACGTTATGAAGCTCGATCTGAACGCGCTTATAAAAGAAAAATTCAGCGGATGTGAAAAAATCAAGGTCTGCGCAAATCTCCCCTACTATATTACCTCTCCGATAATTATGCTTCTTCTTGAGGAAAAGCTTCCGATAGACGAAATTGAGGTAATGGTACAAAAGGAGGCGGCCCAGCGCCTCTGCACCGAAATGGGAACCCGTCAGGCGGGCGCGGTTACCGCGGCGGTAAACTATTACGGAAGCGCAGAGCAGCTTTTCGAGGTAAGCCGAAGCGCCTTTCTTCCCTCGCCGAAGGTTGACAGCGAGGTAATAAAAATCACGCTTTACGGCAAGCCGAAATATAATGTTGAAAGCGAAAAGAAATTTTTCAGGCTTGTACGCGCCGCGTTTGCCCAGAGAAGAAAAACCCTTGTAAACTCGCTTTCTTCAACGCTTAATATATCAAAGCAGAGTCTTTCAATAGCCCTTTACGAGCTCGGTCTCGACGAGAATATCAGAGCCGAAAAGCTTACTATGAACGACTTTGTAAAGCTATACGAATATCTTAAATAAGGACAGCCTATGCCAAAGGACAATACATTAGTTTTCAGCGAATATAAGATACCCAAGGCGGTTGCGACTCTATCGCTTCCTGCTATGCTCGGTATGCTTATCAATATTGTATATAACCTTGCCGATACCTTTTTTGTAGGTCAGACGGGGGACGCAAACCAGGTTTCCGCCGTTTCGGTTGCTATGCCGCTTTTCCTCTTTTTTCTCGCTATCGGTAACCTTTTCGGAGTCGGCGGCTGCGCGTTTATAAGCCGTTCTCTCGGCGAGGGAAACAGAGACAAAATAAAGTCGATTTCCTCGTTTTGTATTTATACCGCAATCGGCGTAAGCATACTGCTTGCCGCGGTTTTTCTGCTTTTCAGGCGCCCTATGCTTTTCCTTGCTGGTGCAAGCGATAACAGTATCGGCTTTGCGGTTGATTATCTCTTCTGGATTTCGCTCGGCGCTCCGTTTATAGTAACCTCAATTAATGTAGGTAATCTCATAAGAGGCGAGGGCGCGGCGAAGGATTCAATGGTCGGAATGGTAATCGGCCAGCTTACGAATATCGTCCTTGACCCGATATTTATTCTCTCTTCGGGCGATAAGCTCTTCGGCTTTACGCTCCCCTTCGGTCTCGGAATAGGCGTTGCGGGCGCCGCTATCGCAACCGTTATCGGAAATATAGTAAGCGTTCTTTACTATCTCATATACTTCTTACGAGGAAAATCAATCCTCTCAATTACTCCCGAAAGATATACCGTAAAAGAGGGTATCCCGAAGGGCGTTGTAAGCGTAGGCGCTCCCGCCGCGCTCACAAATCTTTTAATGAGTATGTCGAATATAGTTACAAATATGTTCCTCTCAAATTACGGGGATACCGCCGTCGCCGCTATGGGCGTAGCTATGAAGGCGAATATGCTCGTCGTTATGCTTCAGCTCGGTCTCGCCCAGGGTATTCAGCCCCTCGTCGGCTTCTGCTACGGCGCTAAAAACTATACGAGAATGAATAAAAGCATACGCTTCGGAATACTCTGTAATCTAATAATAGGCGCGAGCATGACGGCGTTTTATTTCTTCGCACGGGCGCAGGTTATCGGCGCGTTCATAGATAACGACGAGGTTGTCGGTTACGGCGTAAAAATGCTTACCGCGCTGATGAGCTCAGGGGCTGTGCTCGGAATACTGTTTATTATCAATTTTGCATTTCAGGGAATGGGCAAGGGGCTTCAGTCGCTTATTCTCGCCGTAGGACGTCAGGGACTCGTATTTCTTCCCCTCCTCTTCATTATGGATAAGCTCGTCGGTCTCGAGGGTATAATCTGGGCTCAGCCTACCGCCGACTTCATCTGTATTATCGCCGCGGTGATAATGTAACGCGCGGTTCTTTCAAAACTCAAAAAAGCTGAAAAGCAGTAAAAGACTCGGAACAAATCCGAGTCTTTTTTATTGCGTTTTATCCCGTTTCGCATTAATGAAATATACGACTAAATTTGCGCTGACAACGGCTAAATTGAGAAAATACGCTATAAGAACGTAGTTAACCGTTCCCGAAATAAACTTCGCCGCTATTCCGCATAAATAACCGACAAGAATTAAAATGAGGAATTTAAGACTTGTTGATTTTGCGGTTTTAGCCTTTATGTTTTTAACGAGATTAATCGGCCACGAAAGCCCGAAGCATACAAGCATAGCGGTTTCAAAAATTTCAGCCATAATTTTCCCCTCTTCATCTGAATTTCAAAGCGTTATTATCATAGCACACAGTAAAAAATTGTCAAGGGATTATGAACGTAAAATACGGGGTATACAACAGGAATAACACGGGTATTATATAACCACAAGGGGTAGTATATATTTATGAACAGAGTGTAAATCTCATTGTAATCGTACCCCAACATATTGAAAAAATCCGCGAAATATGGTATAATAAGGTCAACATATGGGAAAGGTCAGTTCACAAAAGAAGAATATAATATGATATGTATAACATATTATATGGGGCTTTTCATATGAATGAGAGAAAGGAGGAAAAAGGGTATGAATATTGTTGACGCTTTAAAGGGCGTTGATACTATGTATATCGTATGGACGGTTGCAATAATCGCCTTTGGAATACTCGAGGGAGTTACGGCTCAGCTTGTATCAATATGGTTTGTAGCGGGAGCGATAGCGGCTCTTATATCCGTTCCGCTTCACGCGCCGCAGTGGCTTCAGTTCGTAATCTTTTTCGCGGTATCGGTAATAGTTCTTATCGCGGTACGCCCGTTTATCAAAAAAAGAATTGTTCCTAAGCAGGAGCGAACGAACGCGGACCGATGTATCGGACAGGACGCCGTAGTATGCGAGGAGATAAACAATCTGCTCTCTACGGGTCAGGTAAAAACGGACGGAAAGGTCTGGACTGCCCGCTCCTCCGACGACAGCATAATACCGAAGGACGCGGTAGTAACCGTTGAAAAAATCGACGGCGTAAAACTCATAGTAAAAAATAAAATGTAATATTTCAGTTAAAAAACGTACTTATTAATAAAGGAGAAAAAATTATGTCACCAGCAATTATTGTCGCAATAATAGTATTTTTAGTGCTTGGAGCGCTTATTGTAACAAATATCAGAATCGTTCCGCAGTCAAAGGCGTTCGTTCTTGAAAGACTCGGAGCATACCATTCAACGTGGGACACGGGACTTCACGTAAAAATCCCCTTCCTTGACAGGATAGCCAAAACGGTATCCCTTAAAGAGCAGGTTGTTGACTTCAAGCCCCAGCCCGTTATTACCAAGGATAACGTAACGATGCAGATTGATACGGTTGTATTCTTCCAGATTACCGACCCGAAGCTCTACTGCTACGGCGTTGAAAGCCCGATTTCGGCTATTGAAAACCTTTCGGCAACAACCCTTCGTAATATCATCGGCGAATTAGAACTTGACTCAACTCTCACCTCAAGAGATACGATTAACGCTAAAATCAGAGTTATCCTCGACGAGGCTACAGACCCCTGGGGAATCAAGGTTAACCGCGTTGAGCTTAAAAACATCATTCCCCCGAGAGAGATTCAGGACGCTATGGAGAAGCAGATGAAGGCTGAGCGTGAAAGACGTGAGGCAATCCTCCGCGCCGAAGGTGAAAAGCAGTCGAGAATTCTCGTTGCAGAGGGACATAAGGAGAGTAAAATCCTCGAGGCAGAGGCTGAAAAGCAGAGCGCAATTCTTCGCGCAGAGGCTGTTAAGGAAGCTAAAATCCGCGAATCCGAGGGTGAGGCTCTCGCAATCGAGACCGTACAGAAGGCTACCGCCGACGCTATCAAGCTCTTAAACGAAGCTAACGCAAACGACGCGGTTCTTAAGCTCAAGGCTATGGAGGCGTTCGCAAAGGCAGCCGACGGTCAGGCAACAAAAATCATTATCCCCTCCGAAATTCAGGGCATAGCGGGCCTTGCAGAGGGAATAGTTCAATCGCTTAAAAAATAAGGAGAAAAACTATGGCTGATAAAAAACTCTATCGCAGCAAAACCGACTCGAAGCTCGCAGGAGTATGCGGCGGCCTCGGAAAATACTTTGACATCGACTCAACTATTATAAGACTGCTCTGGGTTGTTCTTACCCTCGCAGGCGGCTCGGGACTGATTGCGTATATTGTCTGCGCTCTCGTTATCCCCGAGGAGCCCGATTATAACGAAACTAACTGGACCAACGTAGAAGAATAATTTAAAACAAGTTAATAATAAGTAACGCCTGACGGTTTTCCGTCAGGCGTTTAATAATTTATTAGTCTTTCTTAGGTCTGCGGTGGTTGTTTCTCGGCTTTCTCGGCTTATCGTCAATCTCGTTTTCGGGAGTCATTCCCTCAAGCTCGATGAGCGCGTCGCGGCGCGAGAGGTCAATCTTGCCCTCGTCGGTAATGCCGATACACTTAACGATTACGCTGTCGCCAACGTTTACAACGTCCTCAACCTTTTCCGTTCTCTTAACGTCAAGGCGGCTGATGTGAACGAGACCCTCCTTACCGGGAGCAATCTCAACGAAAGCGCCGAAGTTCATAAGTCTTGTAACTACGCCGTTATAGAAAGCGCCGATTTCGGGGTCGGAGGCGATAAGGCGGATAACCTCAATAGCTGCGTCGCACTTATCTGCGTCCTGACCTGATACGAATACGTTACCGTCCTCTTCAATTTCAACCTTAACGTCGTAATCAGCCTGAATCTGCTGAATAATCTTACCGCTCTTGCCGATAACGTCGCCGATTTTATCGGGATTGATAGCAACGGTCTTCATCTTCGGAGCGTACTTTGAAAGCTCTGCTCTCGGCTCGCTGATAACGGGAAGCATAATCTCGTCAAGGATATAATTTCTCGCCTTATGAGTCTTTGCAAAGGCTTCCTTAATGATTTCGGGAGTAAGGCCGTGTACCTTGAGGTCCATCTGAATAGCGGTAATACCCTTCTTTGTACCCGCAACCTTAAAGTCCATATCTCCGTAGAAGTCCTCAAGTCCCTGAATATCAACCATAGTCATAAAGTCGCCGTATACGCCCTCATCGCCTGTGATAAGGCCGCACGAGATACCCGCTACGGGAGCCTTAATCGGAACGCCCGCCGCCATAAGCGCAAGCGTTGAGCCGCATACCGAGCCCTGTGAGGTTGAGCCGTTTGAGGAGAGAACCTCGGATACGACTCTGATAGTATACGGGAATTCCTCAATGCTCGGAATTACGGGAAGAAGCGCCTTTTCAGCGAGAGCGCCGTGGCCGATTTCACGTCTTCCGGGACCTCTCGAGGGCTTCGTTTCGCCTACTGAATAAGAGGGGAAGTTATAGTGGTGGATATATCTCTTTTCGGTCTGCTCGTCAAGTCCGTCAAGAGACTGTGCGTCCCTGATTCCGCCGAGTGTCGCGATTGAGAGAACCTGAGTCTGTCCTCTTGTGAATAAGCCCGAGCCGTGAACTCGCGCAAGAAGGTCAACCTCTGCGTTGAGCGGACGGATTTCGTCAATTCCTCTTCCGTCAACTCTCTTATGCTCGTCCTTGAGCCATGCTCTTACAACGTGCTTCTGAACGAGATACATAATCTCGTCGAGCTTTTCGGGATTCTCCTCAAAGCGCTCGTCAAACTTTTCGTGAACCGCCTCGTAAATCGGGAGGAGTCTCTCGTCGCGGACGTTCTTGTCGTCCGTATCAAGGGCCTTCTTAACGTCCTCGATACAGAACGCCTCGATTTCAGCCATAATTTCGGGGTCTGGGTCGGAGCTTTCGTATTCAAATTTCTCCTTGCCAACCTCTTCAACGATAGCGTTGATGAACTTAACAATCTTCTTGTTCTCCTCGTGGCCAGCCATAATAGCGTTGAACATTGTGTCGTCGTCAATCTCGTTTGCGCCTGCCTCAATCATAGCTACGAGGTCAGCCGTTGAAGCAACCGTAAGGTTAAGGTCGCTCTTTTCTCTCTGCTCAAGAGTCGGGTTAATAATAATTTCGCCGTCTACGATACCTACGTTAACGCCTGAAATCGGACCGTCCCACGGAATATCGGAAATAGCGATAGCCGCGGATACGCCAATCATAGCGGTAATTTCGGGCGAGCAGTCGGGGTCAACCGACATAACGGTAGCAACTACCGAGCAGTCGTTTCTTAAATCCTTCGGGAAGAGCGGACGGATAGGACGGTCGATACAGCGGGAAGCAAGTATAGCCTTCTCGCTCGGTCTCGCCTCACGTCTCTGGAACGAGCCGGGAATTTTACCTACCGAATAAAGCTTCTCTTCAAAGTCAACGCTGAGCGGGAAGAAATCGACGCCCTCTCTCGGCTTAGCCGACGCGGTTACGTTACAGAGAACCTCGGTCTCGCCGTAGCGCGCCATAATCGAAGCGTTTGCAAGGCCTGCCATCTTACCCGTTTCGAGTGTAAGCTTTCTTCCTGCAAGCTCGGTTTCCCAGATTTTAAAATTCTTGAAAAACATAGTTTTACCTCTCTTTTCTTTTAATTTTATTTTTCAAGAGAGGAGAGATAGTAATAAATCAAAAGCATTAAATCGACGTTAATACCTTTAATTTATCACTATTTTTACTCCTCTCTTTTTGTGCTTTTAAAAAGTAAACAAGGCAGACCGCACTTAAAAAGTGCGTCTGCCGTACGGACCTTAGTCCTCGTTTTCTGCCATATTACGCTCGATGGTATTACGGATACCGAGCTTAGCGATAAGCTCACGGTACTCGTTAACGTCCTTGGAGTAAATGTAAACAAGGAGGTTTCTTCTGTGACCAACCATCTTGAGAAGACCGCGGCGTGAATGATGGTCCTTCTTATGAATCTTAAGATGCTCGGTAAGTTCCTTGATTCTGTAAGTGAGAACAGCAACCTGTACCTGAGCCGAACCGGTATCACCCTCGTGGATAGCGTATTCTTTAATAATAGCCTGCTTCTGTTCCTGAGTCATAATTCCTTCACCTTTCATAATATTTGCCAACGCGGAAAACACAGTATCGGTAAGGTGTAACAAGCCCGAAACCGAGTAAACCGTTTACAGCGTTAGAGATTATAACATATTAAATTTAATTTGTAAAGAAAAATTTTATTTTTCCGTAACAAAATATAAGGGAGGGTAGTCCCTCCCTTTCTGTTTGATTATTCTACCGTAACCTTAACAGCCTTAGGCGTTCCGTTGTTTGAGAAAACATAGACCGTTGCCGTGCCTTTTCCGACTGCCTTGAGCTTTCCGCCTTTGCTTACCTTTACAACTGCGGTATTCGTTGACATATAGCGGAGCTTTCTCACATGGTTAATCGGCTTCTTTTTCTTGCTTTCGGGAACGGGCGTTGCCTTGATTTTTGCCGTCTTTCCCTTTGTAAGAGTGAATTTTGCCTTCTTAACCTTAATCTTCTTAATGTTTGTATTCCTGCTCTTTTTGCCTGCAACATGGAAGGTCGGGGTCTTAAAGAGTTTCTTATACTTTCCGTTTACATTTTTCTGAGCAACTATATAAACCTTGATATTTTTCTTTGTATCAATCTTCTTACCTCTCAGCTTTTTGAGCCTGAACGAGGTGATATTGCCCTTTACGGTCTTGATTTTCTTATACTTTTTCCTGCCGCAGTAGGCTGCGTAAATCACATAGCGCTTTGCCTCGGGAGTCTTTGTCCATTCAACCGTTGCCCCGTCGTCCTCGGGCGTTATCTTAACGCCTGCCGCAAATTCGGATTGCGCCTTTTCTTTCGCCGCCTTTGCTTCGGCTGCCGCCTTGTCCGCCGCTGCCTTATCGGATTTTTCGGCTTCGGCTTTAAGCGCTTCGTCAACCGCGCCGCAGACCGTACAGGTAAAGCGCTCGTCGCCCTCTGTGCCGTACTTGTGACCGCCGAGCGAATCAATATTCGCAACAGTCTTTGTCTGCGTTGAAAACACAGGATTTGTAAACTCCGCCGTATAGGTTGTTTCGCCCTTTTCCGTACAGGTCGGAGCCTTCGTCTGCTCTGAATTTACGTCAGCCGTCTCTGTTTCCGTTTCGTCGCAGTAAATGCAGTTTCTCGTTGCTTTAACCGATTCAAGCTCCGTCCACTCGTAAGCCGTGTCGCTCCATGTGTGCGGAGAACCTCCTACCGTATATGTGCCGTTAATGGTGTTTACGACGTAGTTCGTGTTTTCCTGATATGAAACGGTAATATCATACGTCCCCGCCTTGTTCTTATTCGCGTTTGTGCTCAGGGTGATACCGAGCTCGTCGGGGTTGTAGTAACAGCCGTGAAAGTTTTTAATTGTATAGGTAAGAGCGGTAAGGTCGCTTCCGTGGTTTGTCTCTTTATTTTCCGCCGTTATGTTAATCACTGACGGAGCAATATCCATTTCAATAGGAGAGCCGATTGAGAATTCAACGTCATAGTTACTGTCGTTATAAACACAGTTTTCCTTTGAAAGCTCAAGCGTATGCGTGCCCGCGTTGGTCGCTTTAATTGTCGTGTTACCGGTATAACTGAACTTTGAGGCGTCAAAGCCCTCGGTATCCGTGCATTGAACCACTCCCGTATGAGTCTGCTCCCTGCCGTTATAGGCATAGTTGCTTTCCATTGAAAAAGCTGTAACGCTTAGTTTTTTCGGAGTTACTTCAAATTTCTTTTCTATAACAATATGTCCCGGCGTGAGGAATAAAACGCCCGCCTTGTACTTGCCTGCGTTTACTGCCGAATCCGTAATTTCGTACGAATCCCCATTCTTAACGGAAAGAGAGGTTCCGTATTCGCTTTTGTCAAGAGCCTTGCCGCCGACGGCTGCAATCGGTTTCAGCGCCTTGTCCGTTTTATCGTAGACAAAGGAATCGGGTTCGTTCCAATTGACGCTGACCTCCGTTTTTGCGGGCCAGTCGGAAGGCTCAATATCCTTAGCCGTTTTCGGCGCGCCGCTTTCGTCAAAATCAAAGCCTCTGAGGTGAGGATAGTACCAGTAAAACCTGCCGCTTTCCTCGTCTGTTCCGTCAGTTTTTGTCATCCACACAGAGACGTCCGTAAACCCCATATTTGTCAAAGCGTATGAACCGGTCATCTCGGCGGTATCCCGTCCCGTGACGTTACTTACTGTTGCATCAGTGCCGTTGCTGCCTATGGCGAGCCAGTCGTTATCAGCGCTCGCGCCTTCAATTTTAAGGGCTCTGCGGTCATAACAGGAATTAGTTGCAAGGCTGCCATTGCTGCCGACCACTCCGCCGATTGTAAAATTACCTTCACTGTTTTTAGAGATTAAACCGCAGGAGTAACAGCTGTCGACTTTTCCGTAACTGTTTTTCCCTGCCACTCCGCCGGCAACACTGCTGCCAATAGTTGCGGCTACGGTTATATTTCCTGTATTATAGGAGTTGCTGACAAGACTGCCGTTGCTGCCCAATATTCCGCCGATATAGCTTGCTCCGCCCGAAAGGGAAAGCGCTCCCGAATTGCGGCAATATTCAATCCTTCCTGCGTAATTTCCGCCCGAGGAACTCATAAAGCCTGCAATGCCTCCGAGATATGTAGTATTCTTATCGCTGGATACCTCTTCGTCATTATAACAGTACCGTACCGAACCTCTGGTATCCCCTGCAATTCCTCCTATAAATACGCCGGCTCCCTCGGCAAACACCTTTCCTGTGTTATAACAGTATTCAACAACCGTTCCCGGGTCGCTCATACCGACGATTCCCCCGGTTTCTTCATTGCCGGATATTTCTCCTGCGTTATAACAGTCTGTGATAATTGGACTATATGCGTTATACGCGTGATTATATCCTGCTATTCCGCCTGTCTTTGCGCCGACATATTCAAATGTTTCGCCTGTTGTTTTAATCCTTCCCGTATTATAACAGCCGGTTATTGTACCGTAATTTCCGCCGGCAATTCCGCCGCCGTATCCTAAATTGGAATTAGCCGTAATTGTTCCCGAATTGTAACAGTTTTCAATTGTTCCTTTGTTTTCTCCTGCAATTCCTCCTGCATATGAATTGTTGTAAGATGTGAATACGCTTGCCTTGTTACAGCAATTTTTAATCGTTCCTTCATTTTCTGCTGCAATTGCTCCGACGTTGTATCGTCCGCCGATATTACAGTCTTCAATTGTAAGGTTCTGAACACAGGCGCCGTACGCAACAGTTTTGAATAATCCTGCTCTGTCCCCATAACCCTCCGGCACGGCAAGTCCTTTGATTGAATAATTATTACCGTCAAAGATTCCTCGTAATGATAAAACAGGCTCCCATTCACTGTCGGTGCAGACTATATTGTCTGTAAGAACAATCCTTGCGTTTGAATCGTAATGGTCGTAATTATCTGAATAAGCTTTTAATTCCGAATAACTGCTGATAGTAACCACGTCCTCAGCCCTTGCGCTGAACGGCACGGCGCTGAAAGCGGTTACCGTCATAAGCACTGATAATATAACCGATATAGTCTTTTTCATAACAAATCCTCCCTTTATAACTTTTCTTTATAATATCATATTTTCTCTATATTGTAAACTGAAAAAGGTATGTTAAAAATTTTTACGTATATCTTGTGTTTAAGTCCGAAAAACTCACAATATATTTGTCTTGACAAATTGATTTAATATGTTATAATCTATAAGCCGCATATTATGGGCTGACAAGTAATGCCAGGGGCGTTCGCCTATCGTAGCGAGTCTTATGAAAGGGAAATAAAATATGTACGCAGTTATCGAAACAGGTGGTAAGCAGTACAAGGTAGAAGAGGGCGACGTTCTCTATATCGAAAAGCTCGCGGCTGAGGCTGACGAGGAAGTAGTTTTCGATAAGGTTCTCGCGGTTAATACCGACGCAGGCTTCAAGGCAGGCAAGGATTGCGAAAGCGCTCTCGTAAAGGCTAAGGTTCTCAAGAACGGCAAAGCTAAGAAGATTACTGTATTTACCTACAAACCCAAGAAAAACGAAAAACGCAAGATGGGTCATCGTCAGCCGTATACAAAGGTTGAGATTACCGCAATCAACGCATAATGATTAGAATCAGCTTTTTTAAAAACGGCGGATACTTAACGGGCTTCGAGTGCAAAGGTCACTCAAATCTCGGAGAAGAGGGAGAGGATATCCTCTGCGCCTTCGTATCGAGCGCCTGCTATATGGCGGCTAATACGGTAACCGAGGTAATTAAGCTGAACGCTTCCGCTAGAGACGCCGACGGCTATATGAGGCTCGAAATAAAAGAATCGCCCGAAAAAGCGCAGGATATTTTAAACGGAATGAAGCTCCATTTAACCGAGCTTGAAAAACAGTATCCTGACGAAATTAAAGTAACATTAACGGAGGAATAACCATGCTTAAGTTAAATTTACAGCTTTTTGCTCATAAAAAAGGTATGGGTTCTACCAAGAACGGCAGAGATTCCGAATCCAAGCGTCTCGGCGCCAAGAGAGCTGACGGACAGTTCGTTCTTGCAGGAAACATTCTTTACCGCCAGAGAGGAACTCACATCCATCCCGGTAACAACGTAGGAATCGGCTCTGACGATACTCTCTTCGCTCTTATCGACGGAACAGTACGTTTTGAAAGATACGGCAAGGACAGAAAAAAGGTTTCCGTATACCCTGTTGAGCAGTAATTGAAGTTTTAAAGCAGTCCCTTGGGGCTGCTTTTTTACTATGTATAAAATTGGTTCCAATACAAAAATAAACTATTGTTTATTTTTTATATTTAATTTATGTATTTAGTTGACTAAGCCAAACTAAAATGTTAAAATATTAACGATTAAAATGTGTCTTTGCGTGCATTGATACATAATCAAGGAATAATTTGGATAAGGAGAATACTTATGCCTGACAAAATGTTAGAATATGCTCCCGAATGGACCTATGAAGAGGGTCTTGTAATGCGCGAGCCTATTGTAAAGCTTGGCAAGATGATTACCGACCGTATTCCGATAGTACTCGGTATTCAGAAAATCTCGCCTCAGGACCCCGAGTACTGGGCGGTTGCCACGATTTGTCCTACCGATGAAATGGCTGAGGTCGCTATCAGAATGAAGAAGCGCCATCCCCGTACCTTCGAGGATATGAAAAAGCTCGTCAAGAATATGAATATGACCGACGAGTATCTCGAAAAGCTTCTTGAACAGATGAGCGAAAACGGCCTTATCGAGTGGAACTACGAGAATCCGCAGCACGAAAAGCAGTGGGTACTCCCGATGTTCGTACCTGGTTCAGGCGAGTTCTCAAATATGAACGCCGAGCTTCTTGAAAAGCATCCCGAGCTCGGACGCTTCTTCGAGAGAATGACCCGTAACCCGCTTGAAAAGGTTACTCCTATGGTGCCCCCGGGAGGCGGCGGAATAGGAATGCACGTTATCCCCGTAGAAAAAGCTATTGAGATGGAAAACGAAGCGATTAATATCGAAAAGATTTCCTACTGGCTTGATAAGTATGACGGTAAGTACGCAGCTTCCCCCTGCTCCTGCCGTTATTCAAGAAAGACCTACGACGAGGGCTGCGCGGACGACCCCGAGGGCTGGTGCGTTGCAGTCGGCGATATGGCTGACTACGTTGTTGAAACGAAGAAGGGCGGCCATTACATAACAAGAGAACAGGCGCTTGAAATCTTCAAGCAGGGCGAGGAAAACGGCTTCGTTCATCAGATTACCAATATCGACGGCGAGGATAAGATTTTCGCTATCTGTAACTGTAACGTAAACGTTTGCTACGCGCTTCGTACCTCGCAGTTATTCAATACTCCGAATATGTCCCGCTCGGCTTACGTAGCCAAGGTTAAGAAAGAGAACTGCGTTGCGTGCGGACGCTGCGTTGAGCATTGTCCCGCGGGCGCTCTCAAGCTCGGCCAGAAGCTCTGTAAGAAGGACGGAAGCGAGGTTGAATATCCCCGTCAGCTTCTTCCCGACGCAGCTAAATGGGGCCGCGATAAGTGGGAACCCGAATACAGAGATAAGAACAGAATCAATACTCACGAAACGGGTACCGCTCCGTGTAAGACCGCCTGCCCCGCTCATATCGCTATTCAGGGTTATCTCAAGATGGCGGCTCAGGGAAGATACGAGGAGGCTCTCGCTCTTATCAAGAAAGAGAATCCGTTCCCCGCTGTATGCGGTCATATCTGTAACAAGCGTTGCGAAGAGGCTTGTACAAGAGGAACTATCGACGAGGCTATCGCTATCGACGACGTAAAGAAATTCCTCGCTCACAGAGATATCGCTAACTCAACAAGAGTTATTCCCAAGAAGGTTATCCCGAAGATTACGGTTGAAGGCGTATTCGACCGCGAGCCCGGCTTTACCGAGAAGGTTGCTATTATCGGCGCAGGCCCCGCAGGTCTCTCCTGCGCGTTCTATCTTGCCGAAAAGGGCTACCTCAACGTAACAGTATTTGAAAAGAACAAGGAACCCGGCGGAATGCTCCGTTACGGTATCCCGAACTATAAGCTCGAAAAAGAGGTTATCGACGCTGAAATCGACATCATAAAAGAGATGGGCGTTGAAATCAAATGCGGCGTTGAGGTCGGTAAGGACATCACTCTCGACGAGCTCAGAAACGAAGGCTACAAGGCATTTTATATGGCTATCGGCGCTCAGGGCGGCCGTAAGGCAGGCGTTGACGGCGAGGACGCCGAGGGCGTTCTTACGGCAGTTGAATTCCTTCACGCCGCTGCAGAAAAGGAAGCTTACGATATCGGTAAGAACGTAGTTGTAGTAGGCGGCGGTAACGTTGCTATCGACGCTGCAAGAGTAAGCGTTCACTGCGGAGCTGAAAACGTTTCGATGTTCTGTCTTGAGAGCAGAGAAGAAATGCCCGCTTCCGACGACGAGGTTGAAGAGGCTCTTGAGGACGGCGTAACCGTTAACTGCGGCTGGGGCCCGAAGGAAATCGTTAAGGATGAAAACGGTAAGGTTAAGGCTATCGTATTCAAGAAATGCGTATCCGTATTTGACGAGGAACACCGCTTCTCGCCCAAGTATGACGAAAACGATACAAAGACCGTTGATTGCGAAAACGTAATTCTTTCAATCGGTCAGGCAATCGAATGGGGCGGACTCCTTGAGGGCACGGCTGTTGAGCTTAACAGAAATATGACCGCTCAGGCTGATACCTTTACCTTCCAGACCGCTCAGCCCGACGTATTCGTAGGCGGCGACGCCTTCACGGGACCGCGCTTCGCAATCGACGCAATCGCTATGGGTAAGGAAGGCGCAATCTCAATTCACCGCTTCGTTCAGCCGAACTCAACTCTTACCATCGGACGTAACCCGAGATACTACGTTGAGCTCGATAAGGACGATTTCAAGGTTGAGAGCTACGATACAGCTAAGCGTCAGATTCCCGAGCCGACCAAAAAGGTTGACCCGAAGGGCTTTAAAGACGATTACAAGATGCTTACCGAGGAGCAGGTTAAGATTGAGACGGCAAGATGTCTCGGCTGCGGCGCAACAATCGTTGACCCGAACCGCTGCGTAGGCTGCGGCGTATGCACAACCAAGTGCGAATTCGACGCAATCCATCTTTACAGAGACCGTCCCGAATGCTCAACCATGTATAAAGCTGAGGATAAGCTCAAGGCGATTCTTCCTTACGCAGCTAAGAGAGAGTTCGCAATCAAGAAAGCTAACCGCGCCGCTAAAAAGGGTAAATAATCAATGCACGAGCTCGGTATAGTTTTTCACGTAATAAAAACAATCGAAGAGGTAGCTGAGGAGCAGGGGCTCACCGAGGTCTCCTCAGTTACCCTTGAGGTCGGCGAGGTTTCAACCGTTATTCCCGAATATCTTGAGGACTGCTGGAAATGGGCGTGTAAAAAGCACGAGCTTATGAAGAACTCGGTTTTAAAGCACGAAATCATTAAAGGCGTCACCTACTGCGAGGATTGCGGTAAAACCTACGAAACCGTAAAGTACGCCAAAATCTGTCCTTACTGTAAATCGGAAAATACCTATTTGATTCAGGGTAACGAGGTACAGATTAAGGAGATTGAGGCGCAGTAAATAAGTTAATTCTAAGGCTCTTTTAAAGAACCTAAATATACAAATTTTTTAAGGGGAGGAAAACTATTATGTTATTCCACATCTATGGTGACTTGTCGCTGTGGCAGCTTCTCGGCTGGTGCCTGGCATTCACCGGACTCGTTGTTGCTAATGAAATAGCACGACGCACAAAAGCAGGCGGTATCTTCTGCTTTATCATTCTCCCTTCAGCACTTACAATTTACTTTATCGTAATTAACGTTGCGGCAAAGTCAGGCGCTGAATGGGCGTTAAACAACCCGACTATCGTTCAGATGAACGGCTGGTTCCACTATGCTAAGCTCTATGCTGCAACAGTAGGCTGTATCGGCTTCATGATTCTCAAGTATCATTGGGGCAGCCTCGGCAAGAGCCACTGGTTCAAGGCTTATCCGTTTATCATCGTTGGTATCAACATCCTTATTCGAAAGCGCATACAAGGGAATGAAGGCTGCTCACGAAGCAGGTCTTGGTCTCGGCGTAGGCGGTTGGTGGTATTCATCAGAGGGCGTATGGCTTTACGGCGGCTGGTGGAACATCCTCAACGGTGTTGCAGGCCTTATCAACATTATGTGTATGACAGGCTGGTGGAGCATTTACTCCTCCAAGGACCAGAAGGATATGCTCTGGCCCGATATGACCTGGCAGTTCATCCTCGCATACGATGTATGGAACTTTGAGTATACTTACCTCAATCTTCCGCTTCACACCTGGTACTGCGGCGTTGCGCTTCTTCTCGCTCCCACGTTTGCAAACGCATTCTGGAACAAGGGCGGCTGGATTCAGAACCGCGCAAACACTCTTGCACTCTGGTGTATGTTTGCTCAGGTATTCCCGAGCTTCCAGAACAATTCCAAGTTCACAACTCTTCCCACGGTTTATGCTAACCACGAAGCAAT
>CAMVRG010000026.1 GCA_947169815.1 uncultured Clostridia bacterium
TTCGAGTTTACATAGCTTTTAATCTTATCGTCAAGAAAGCCGTACTGCCTCGGAATACGCGACGAAAACTCAAAATATCTGTGATTAACGGATTTAAGCTCAACAGTTATAACGTAACCGTCAATTTCCTTAACGGCTCTGCCGAAGCCCGTCATAGACTTAATCATAAAACACCTCCGAGTAATATTAAAATTATTATTAATATATTATTTTTAAAGGTCAATGATTTGTTAACAGAATATTACTAATTTTAATAGAACATTTACAAAAAGCGGACAGCCCATATGCTGTCCGCTGATTTTATTATTCGCCCTCGTCAGATGGATACGATATGTCCGCACTCGCTTCACGGGTTACGACTCTTTCGCCGTTATCCTCCGTGATTTCAACGTCGTCTGATTCAGTCTGAGGTGAATCGGCTTCGCCCGTCTTTTCGTCTGTATCTTCGTTTTCCTCCTGAGCCTCGGTTTCGCTTTCAATATCCGCATTAAAGCCTATCGCCGCTTTGGTAGTTGTAACTCTCTTCTTCCGCCTCTTCTTTCGGATGGATTTCTTTCTTCTGACGGTAATCGTTTCGGGCGCGGTCGTTGTTTCTTCTGCTACGGTTGTCTCAGTTTCGGGGCTGACAATATTTTCAATAATCCCCTTACCCGTTACATTCTTAACCGCTGCGCTTGCCGTAATTGTTGTTGCAAGGAGTATGGCGGCAATAAGAATAATTCTTACGGCGGTTTTAGTCAGTTTTAACTTGCCGACGTTTTTTCTTTTCAGGTAAACAAAGGGCTTAATTTCAATATTATCCGAGTTTTCGTTCTGAAGCTCAAGAAGCGCGTCAGTACATTCTTCTATATATTCAAAATCAGGCTCATCCTTTTCAAGCTCTTTATCTATTATTTCATTGATAAGGAGAAGCGCATCTTCGGTATTAACTTTTTCGTTTATAATATTATTCAGTATTTCCGAGTTAAATTTAACGGTCATTACACGCTCTCCTTTCTAATAGTATTCTTTAAGCGAGGATATAATTTTACGTCTCAGCCTCGTTATTTTCATTGAACAGTAACGCTCGCTTATGCCCAGCATCAGGGCTATATCCTTAACGCGCCTCTCTTCAATAAAGCGCAATTTGTAAAGTTCAGTTTCTTCTTTGTTCAGAAGGGATATCAGCTCTCTTTCAAATTCTTCAAAATTTATTTTGTTTATTATCTCATCATCAGAGAATAACATTCTTTCGGCGAGTTCAAAATCGGTGAGGTTTTCATAATTATTTTTAATTTGATTATGACATTTTTTAATATAATTTGTCGCAACGGTATAGAGGAAGGCTCTCGGATTTTCTATATGTTCCCCGTTCAGCAGCTTATTATATAAAACCAAAAATGTATCCTGAACACAGTCGTCGGTATAATCTTTATTACATTTCAGCCTTGCAAGACAGTATTTGTAAACGGCTGAATAGAATTCCGTATATAAAGAATTAAACCGCTCGTCTGTTTTTACTTTATCCGTTTTCATATATTAGAGAACCTCACCTCGCCTTCACCCTATATATTAGTACCAGGAATTCTCAAAATACAACAAAAAATTTTAAAAAATAATAAAACTCCCGAATACACCGGTATTCGGGAGCGTCTGATTATCTCATTGGATTATCCTCTTTGTTTTGTTTTTAAGGTACAATTATTATTTCTTAATTGAATCTTAACTGTCCATTGGTCTATACCTCTTTGTATTAATTACTTACCTGAGTTAAACTAATTAGTACATCGGTCTATACCTCGTTTAAGTTTTAAGAAATATAACATTTCGGTTTATGATAGTTTTAAGAGCTTATCTGCTCTGACTGCCGGCATGAAAACAATCTTATATAGCTTTAATATTAAGTTTTGAAAAACTACACCTGAAAGTATTTTCCAATCATGCCCATAACATTCAGTCACTTCATAAAGCCATAACCCGTTATCAGAAATAGCGCAATATCTGATTCTGTCGGTTAAATTATTCCGTTATATTATTGGAATACTTTGCAGGTGGCTAAGCCTTTCGGTTTACTGTCCATTGGATTAGCCCTCCTTTATTTTATTTTGAACTTTGGCTCCTTATTGTGGATTTCGCGTTAACGCCTGAGCCTCTCTCCTAAGTTCAACCTTATATTAGCATATTTCTTGTAAAATGTCAATAGGTTTTTTCAACTTTTTTTATTTTCTTTGTGCAATATAAACAATTCATTAAATCTATTGACTATTTGCTTCAAATCTAATATAATAGAACTGTTGGGGCTGTAAGGCTCCCCTTATTATTCTTAACGGAGGATTCTTTTATGGAAAACGAAGAACTCTACGCTCCCGATATTATTTCCGTTACAGACGAAGACGGAAACGAAATCGAATTTGAGCTTCTTGAACGCTATGAAAGCGACGACGCTGTCTACGTTGCTATTACCGAATACAGAGACGATGAGGAGGAAATCGTTGAGGCTGACTTTGAGGTTATTATTCTCAAGGTAGTTGAGGATTCCGACGGTAACGAATATCTCGAAGAAATTCAGGACGATATGGAATACGAACAGGTATCCGATATCCTTATGACTAAGATAGAGGAAAAATATGAGGTTGAATATTTCGACCCCGAAGACGAACAATAATTAACAGGCATTATACGTTCTGCGCATCTCGACAACCGCAGGCTCATATAACCCGAACAAGATTTATTAAGGGATTCAGGCTCCGTATATGGGAATGCAGACCTCCCTGCCCGAAAGTAACGCGGGCAGGACGCTGGGAGCACAAAGTATATGGGATGAAGCCCACCTGCGTTTAACAGCAGGTTATCATCAGCCTCGGCGGATGTGCGGAATATTAAAAGGCATTCACATTGTGAATGCCTTTAATTATTTACCGTTATTATTCGCCTTTCATTTCAAGGAGCTGCTGAGTACCGTCAAAGGAAGCCTTTGAAAGCGCGATTGAATCGAAGATTGCAGCCTCGATATCGTCGGGAGTACAGCCGAGCTCTTTAGTATCGTCGGTAGGAATAAAGAGGTTCATACCCATAATGTCGGCAAGACCAACGGGGTCGATACCGCTTTCAATTCCTCTGTCCTTATAATCCTTGCGGAGAAGGAGACCGAAGGACTTGAACATCCATTTCGGGATATCAACAATCTTTCTGTCCTCAATTCCGTCCATAGCTCTGTAAACTATCTTAAGGAACTGACGCCATGTGAGGTTATAACAGGATATGCCGTATGCTCTCGCGCCCTCAACCTGCTCAGCCGCGCCTACGATAGCCTCGCCGACCTGACGGACGGTAAGCATAGCGGTTCCGCCTGCGGGATAGAAGGTAGCGGGCATTTTCTCGAATCTCTGAAGCTGTTCGATAAGAATTACCCATACGGGCTTACGGCCGGGCTGAGTACCGAAAATATAGGGAAGCTCAAGAACGGCAACGCCCATATCGTCGTCAGCATATTTAAACGCGACCTCTTCCTGGTCAATTCTTGAACGGATATAGGGATGCTTTGCGCAGAGGTCCATATCGGGACGTTCCTTTGCAAGCCATGCAAAATATGAGCCGAGAACTACGCAGCGCTTAACTCCGCATTTCTTAGCCATAGTAAGACATCTGTCAACAGGGTCGATATTGTATTTTTTATAAGCCTCGTAAACAGGAGCGGGAAATTCAACACGCTCGTCAACGCCTGCGGCATATACAAATGCGTCAACACCCGTCATTGCCTTTTCGAGGTCCTCGTCTGAGAGCTCAAGGAAGTTACCGAAGGAAATTTCCATTTCCTCGGGAATCGGAGCACCCTCGGGAAGAGGCGGAAGAGCAATAGTTTTAACGCTGTGTCCTCTGTCAATAAAAATCTGAGCAGCCATTGAGCCTAAAAGACCAGTACCGCCGAAAATCAGAACGTTCATAGATATACCTCCGTAAACTGAAATATTTAACAAATTTATTATAACACCACCGTCTATAATCGTCAACTACAAAAAGTTTTTCTTTCCGATAATAGATGATTTATTCAAAATTTTTATAATATGTTGAAAAAATTATAATATTGTTATAATATATAGGAAATAACTAAATCAGGAAAAATGCATATGAAACTGAACAGACTTGAAACAGGACAAAGCGCAGTTATTGAAGAGGTCGGAGGAGAAGGCGCGTTAAGACAGCACTTTCTCGATATGGGAGTTATCCCCGGCGCTGAGATAACCTTAATAAAATTCGCTCCTATGGGAGACCCGATAGAATTTCGTATTCACGGGTATGAGCTTACTCTGCGAATTGACGACGCTGAAAAGATAACCGTAAGAAGAATTGCTGATAAAACGCCGCGTTCCTACGGCGAGCAGAAAAAAGCCAAGGAGCATCCCGGTCTCGGCGAAGGCGGACGCTATCACACTAAGGCTGACGAAAATCCCCTGCCCGACGGCACTCTTCTTTCCTTCGCGCTCGCAGGTAATCAGAACTGCGGTAAGACTACTCTTTTCAATCAGCTTACAGGATCTAATCAGCACGTCGGAAACTTCCCCGGCGTTACCGTAGACAGAAAGAGCGGCTCTATTAAGGGGTACGGCGAAACCGAGATAGTTGACTTACCGGGTATATATTCCCTCTCGCCCTATACGAGCGAAGAAATAGTTTCCCGTCAGTACATACTCGGAGAAAAGCCGAAAGGTATAATTAACATTGTAGACGCTACAAGTATAGAGAGAAGCCTCTATCTTACAATGCAGCTTATGGAGCTTGAAATACCTATGGTACTTGCGCTCAATATGATGGACGAGGTAAGAGGTAACGGCGGCTCTATACATATTAACGAAATGGAAGAGGCGCTCGGAATTCCCGTTGTTGCCATATCAGCCTCTAAAAACGAAGGTATTGAAGAGCTTGTCAGCCACACTCTTCATATAGCAAAATACCAGGAAAAACCTCTCAGAAGCGATTTCTGCGACGTAAACGACCACAACGGCGCGGTACACAGATGTCTTCACGGAATTATGCATCTCATTGAGGACCACGCAAGAGCGGCTTCAATCCCCGTTCGCTTTGCCGCAACAAAGCTTGTTGAGGGAGATAAGAGAATTGAAAACCTGTTGAAGCTTGATAAAAACGAGCTTGAATTTGTTGAACACATTATCGTTCAGATGGAAGAGGAGCGCGGACTCGACAGAGCCGCCGCAATAGCGGATATGCGCTACTCGTTCATTAAAAAACTCGTAGCGTCGTGCGTTATAAAGCCTAAGGAAAGCAAGGAGAGAGAACGCAGCAAGAAAATTGACAGTATTCTTACGGGAAAATATACCGCTATCCCCTCTTTCGTTATAATTATCGGGCTTATATTCTGGCTGACCTTCGGAGTTATAGGAAAGATTTTACAGGAACAGCTTGAAAATCTTATCGGAATTCTGACTACCGTTGCCGACCGCGGTCTCGCCGCCTGGAACACTAACGAGGTTGTTCACTCGCTCATAATCGACGGAGTATTCAACGGAGTCGGCAGCGTACTCAGCTTTATACCCATTATCGTAACTCTTTTCTTCTTCCTTTCTCTGTTAGAAGATACGGGATATATGGCAAGGGTTGCGTTCGTAATGGATAAAATTCTTCGTAAAATCGGACTTTCGGGACGAAGCATTGTTCCTATGCTTATAGGCTTCGGCTGCTCCGTACCCGGCGTTATGTCCTGCCGTACGCTTCCGTCGGAACGAGACAGAAAAATGACGATAATGCTCATACCGTTTATGAGCTGTACAGCAAAGCTTCCGATTTACGCGCTGTTCTCGGCGGCGTTCTTCCCGAAATACAGCGCTCTCGTTATGATTTGTCTTTATTTCCTCGGAATAGTTGTCGGAATTCTTACCGCTTTGGTTTCAAAGACTACCGCATTTAAAGGCGAGGCGGTTCCCTTCGTTATGGAACTTCCGAACTACCGTATGCCGAGCGCAAAAACAACCGTTCAGCTTTTATGGGATAAGTCAAAGGACTTTATTACAAGAGCGTTTACCGTAATATTCATTGCCTCTATCGTAATATGGTTCTTAAGGACCTTTAATTTCCATCTTGAAATGGTTGATAATTCAAAGGACAGCATACTCGCTTTAATTGCGGGCTGGATTTCGCCGATATTCGCGCCCGTAGGCTTTAACGACTGGCGTATAACGACCTCGCTTATTACAGGCTTTCTCGCCAAGGAAAGCGTTGTGTCAACTCTTTCGGTACTTATCGGAAAGGGCGCGTCGCTCTCGTCGGTATTCAGCTCCGCTTCGGCGTTGTCATTCCTTTCATTCTGTCTTTTGTACACGCCCTGCGTTGCGGCTATTGCTTCAATCAAGCGCGAGCTCGGAAGAAAGTGGGCGTACGGAATTATACTTATGCAATGCTCGGTTGCATGGCTGATTTCGGGCGGAGTTTACGCAATATTCTCACATATAATTAAGTAGATGATTTTATGACTAAGCTTTTAATCAATCTTATAGACAAAAGATATAACAGCGAAAAACGGCGCAGCGCTTACGGTATTCTGAGCGGCTGCGTCGGAATATTCTGTAATCTTTTACTTACCGCGGTTAAGTTCGTTCTCGGAGCGCTTACGAAATCGGTTTCAATTACAGCAGACGCCGTTAACAACCTTACCGACTCAGCTGCAAATATTGTAACTATTATAAGCGCCAAGCTCTCGCAAAAACCCGTTGACAGAGAGCACCCCTTCGGTCACGGAAGAATAGAATACATTTCCGCGCTGATAATCTCTTTTACTATTTTTGTAATGAGCTTCGAGCTTGCAAAAAGCTCGGTAGTTAAAATATTAGAGCCAGAAAGGCTAAAATTCAGCGCAATTTACGTTATAATACTTGTTATTGCGATTTGCGTTAAGCTATGGATGGCGTATTTTAATTCAAGACTTTACAGGATTACCGATAACGTCAATATGAAAGCGGTATGCAGAGACAGTCTGAACGACTGTATAGCAACGGGCGCTACGCTTGTTTCGCTTATACTGTCTAAGTTTTTCGGCTTATACATTATTGACGGAATTATCGGTCTTGCTGTTGCGGTATTTATTTTTATATCGGGCGCAGGTATTCTCAAAGATGCGGCAGGCTCGCTTCTCGGAACGCCGCCGTCAAAGGAGACAGTTAAAAGGCTTGAAAGCATAATTAAGGATAACGATACGGTTATCGACGTTCACGATATTATAATCCACAGCTACGGACACGACAGATATATCGCCTCGGCGCACGCTGAGGTTCCCGCCGATTCGGATTTAATAACGGTACACAGCGCGCTTGATACGGCTGAAAAACGCATCAGCGAGGAAATGAATATTGATATCTGTATTCACGCCGACCCCGTTGAGCTTACCGACAGCGAAAGAAGCAGTCTCCTAAAAAAGACCGAAAAAGTAATAAAAGAATACAACGAAGGCTTTTCCCTGCACGATTTCAGACTGAAAAAAGAAATGGGCGTTAACGAAATCAGCTTTGATTTAGTAATACCCTTCGATACTGACGGTCAAACGGCAGAGCGTGATATTAAAAATATGCTTAAAAACGAAATGCCGTATGTCAGGACAAATATAAATACCGAATATTCATACACATAAAAAGTACATCCTAAACAGGATGTACTTTATTTATTATATCGTCGTGTTTTCCGTCGAGATTGTATTTTTTATCACGGCGTTTTTCAAAGAAATTCTTTGCTACTTCGCCGAACTGCGCATAGGAAAGAACGTCCTCTTCGCTCGGGTCAAATTCAAGGATTTCCTTTTTAAAGCCGTCAAGAGTATCGCTGAGTAAATCGGCGGGACGGCAGGTTATGATTTCTCCGTCGCCGACAATTTTTTCTCTGAACGAAGAATCGATTTCGCAGGGAGTTTTTCCGTATTTTCCCGCGACTAAATCCTTAAATTCCTTTGTAACCATTTTATAGCGCTCGCCCATAAGAACGTTATAAACCGCCTGAGTTCCGACTATCTGTGACGTAGGAGTAACAAGGGGCGGATAGCCCGCTTCCTCTCTTACTCTCGGAACCTCGTTGAGAACCTCCTCGAGCTTATCCTCCTTATTCGCCTGCTTAAGCTGAGAATTCAGATTTGAGAGCATACCGCCCGGAACCTGATACAGAAGCGTTTTAGCGTCTACTCCGAGCATCTTCGGATCAAGCAGTCCCTCGCGGATATATTTTTCGCGCAGAGGCTCGAAGAATTCACGCACCTCGCTGAGCGCCCTGAGATCAAGCCCCGTATCGTATTCAGTACCCATAAGTGCCGCTACCATTGATTCGGTTGCGGGATGGGAAGTACCCATAGCAAGCGGCGACATAGCCGTATCAATCACATCAACGCCCGCTTCAATTCCCTTAAGATGTACCATAGAGGCAAGCCCCGAGGTATAGTGAGAATGAAGCTGTACGGGAACGCTTACTGTTTCCTTAAGAGCTTTTACGAGTTCATAAGTTTTATAAGGCGTAAGAAGTCCCGCCATATCCTTAATACAGATTGAATGAGCGCCGACGCTTTCAAGTTTTTTTGCATAGTCGCAGAAATACTCCGTATTGAACGCGGGACCCGTTGTATATGAAATTGCAGCCTGAACGTGACCGCCGTATTTATTGGCTGAATTTATAGCAGTTTCAAGGTTTCTTATATCGTTAAGCGCATCGAAGATTCGGAGAATATCAATTCCGTTATCAATGCTTTTTCTTACGAAGGCGTCAACGATTTCGTCGCTGTAATGACGGTAGCCAAGCATATTCTGACCGCGGAAAAGCATTTGCAGCTTCGTATTCGGGCAGAGCTTTCTTATAGATCTCAGCCTCTCCCACGGGTCCTCGTCGAGATAGCGGAGGCACGAATCAAAGGTTGCGCCGCCCCAGCATTCGAGCGAATAAAAGCCTATTTTATCAAGAGCGGGAAGAATATCCCTAAACTCGTCCGTCCTCATTCTCGTTGCAACGAGCGACTGATGAGCGTCACGCAAAACGGTTTCCGTAATCTTAATTTCAGACATATAATTAACTCCTAATTAAGGGTAAGTAATACCTGACCCGCTTCAACGGAGTCACCCTTAGATACATTTACCGAAATTATAGTACCCGTACTCGGGGCTACGATATCGTTTTCCATTTTCATAGCTTCAAGTATAACAAGCGTTGAACCCGAATCAACGGTATCTCCCGCCTTAACCTTAACGTCAAGAATACTTCCCGGCATAGGCGCCTCAATGGATACGCTGCCCTTCGCAGCGGTAGCGGGAGAAGCGCTCGGAGCCGCCGCCTTGGGTGTATTAACAGTCTTCGCATGAGCGGGAGAAGATGAATTGTTTTCTTCAACGGTTACGTCATAAGCAACGCCGTTTACGGTAATAGTATAGTTTTTCATAATTTCACCTTATTTAACAGAATGTTTTCTCGGAATTGTTGTTTCTCTTTTTGAACTGAGCATAGAAAGTGCAGAAGAAACAGCCTCTTTAATACCTTCGTACGGGAATACGCCGTCAATAACTCCGGATTCAGCCGCTTTTTCGGGAGAGGCAAGAGTGGATTTATACTCCGCTTCAAGCGCATCCCTGCTTTCTCCCGCTGCAAGGCGTTCATTCCAAAGAAAAGCAACCGCACTTTCAATACTAAGCGGAGAAACTACCGCATCATCAAGAGAAAGCGTAATATCCGCGTTAGAGCCTTTACCCGTAAGGATTACAAACGCGCCTGCCGTAGACTCACTGACAATCAAGCTGATTTTTGGACAAGTCGCCGAAGCATAGGCAGAGGTAAGCTTAGTTACAGCAGTAAGAGACTGAGCCTGATTATCACCCTTGATACCTTTAGAATCGGCAACAGTTATAACGGGTATATTATACGCGTCGCAGAGCTTTATAAACGATTCTGCCTTATATGCACAGGAAGGACAGAGCGAAAAACCGTTAAAGCAGATAATGCCCGACGTTTTACCGCTAATAGTAGTAAGAACCGTATTAACATTTCTTGCATATTCCTTTTTAATCTCAACAGAAATCAGATTATCCGAAACAGCGCCTATAATACCATTTCCGGCTTGTGTATTTTCAAATTCAAAAACGGGAAGAGGCGAAAGATTATTCTGAGGAAGAAGAGAAACAATATCTCCCACAGTTTCCGCTGCTTCATCAAAGTCTTTTGCAACGATATCAACAGCGCCGTTTTCGGCAGTTTCAGTTATGGTAATATCGCTCGGGGGCGAAACGTAAAAATCGCTCTCTTTAACAGCTATAACGACGTCAGCCATATTAGCCATAACAGCCGCAACGCCGAGACAGGCGCCGTCGATAATCGAAATCTGAGGAACAACGCCAGAAAGCCGTGAAGCAAATTTTACAAGCTCGCCGTAATCACTCATAAGCGAAAAGCCCTCTTTAAGGCTGAGTCCGTTACAGTCATATATTCCTATAACGGGACAGCCGACCTTTTCGGCAAGCTCATACGCTTTTTTTATTTTTTTACACTTATCGGAATCAAGCGCCCCGTTCATAATAAACGCGCTTACGTCAACGCCGCTGATCTGACCGAAGCCGCAAATTACGTTTTCATCTGAGTCCGACTTGAAAAGAGCGTCGTTTTCATTAAAGCAGCCCTCGTCAAAAAGCGTGTTGAGGCGCTGTAAAGCGTCATTATCCTTCATAATCTTTCCTCCGAAAAATACTTATAAAGATTATAATACTATTCTTACACAATATCAAGAAATAAATTACAAAAAAGAAGGGGTCGTCCCCTTCTTTTACTAAACCTCTTTATGTCCTGCCGAACGAAGAAGCTTTTTTATCTCCTGTTCGGAAAGCTCGCGGTACTGTCCCTGAGGAAGCATACCGAGCTTGAGCGAGCCTATTGCGGTTCTTTTAAGCCTTGCAACCTCAAGCCCCTGACTCTCGCACATCTTACGAATTTCGCGGTTTCGTCCCTCTCGCAGGATGAATTCAAGAACAACTCTTCCCTCTTCCTTAGTAAGAACAGTAACCTCGGCGGGCGCGGTTTTTCTTCCGTCAATTTCTATTCCGTGGCGGAGATTATCGAGCGCCTCGTCCGTAATATCGGGTCTTACGGTAACGCGGTATTTTTTTGGATACTCGTGAGACGGATGCGTCATACAGTTAGCAAACGAGCCGTCGTTAGTGAGAATAATAAGCCCCTCGCTGTCCTTATCGAGACGGCCGACGGGATAGACTCTCTCTTTAATATCGGGAATTAAGTCCATTACCGTTTTTCGCCCTCTTTCATCAGACACGGTAGTAACGTATCCCCTCGGCTTATGAAGCATAATATAGACCATTTTACGCTTTTTAATAAAGGTTATCTTTTCGCCCCTTACGGTTACCAGATCCTTATAGGGATGTCCGTTAACCTTAACCTTTCCCGCTGCGATTAATTCCTCGCTTTTTCTTCTTGAGGCTACGCCCTGCTCCGCCATAAACTTCTGAAGGCGGACCTCGTTTTTATTTGCCATAATTTTCCTCACACGATAATAATATCGCTTTCTATTATAAGTACGTCATTAGTATAGATTTTAGCCGTTCCGACCTTATCGCCGCTTTTGTGCGGTAAATAAATGAACGGATAATAGCTGATTTTAACATAAGCGCCGCTTACGGTATAAACGCTGTATTCGTATTTACATTTAATACGGCTTTCGTCATAAGCGGAATTAATATACACTTCTCCCGAATCCGAGTTGTTATTATACAGCCTTTTTGAATAATTTACAAGAGCTAAATGGTCATCCCAGTCGTCTGGCGCCCTGAGAGTAACGCTTATAATAAGCGCTCCGTTATAATCATAGGCGCTTACAAGACAGCGCCCTGACTTTTTAGTAAAGCCCGTTTTTACTCCGATATAGCCTTTATCACGGGACAGAAGCTTATTATGATTATATATTAAAGTTTTTTTATTATTAATTACTATTGTATCCGACTTACATTTAACAATGCTTTTAAATACAGGATTTTTCATAGCGGCTGAGGCTAAAAGCGCCATATCATAAGCGCAGGAGTAATGTCCCTTAGCGTCAAGCCCCGAGGGGGTTACAAAGCCCGTATTAGTCATTGAGAGCGACTGCGCCTTATTATTCATAAGCTTTATGAATTCCGAAACAGAACCCGAAACCGCAAATGCGATAACATTAGCGGCGTCATTACCCGAGGCTAAAAGCGCCCCTTTAATCAAATCAAGAAGCGTTATTTTATCTCCCGCTTTAAGATAGATAAGCGTACCCTCGGTTTTGTAAAGCATTTCGGCGCTTACGGTTATTTCTCTGTTAAGATTTCCGCTTTCACACGCAATAAGGGCTGTCATTATCTTCGTAGTTGACGCCATAGGCATACGGTTAAAAGCATTCTTTTCAAAAAGAATCTTATTAGTAAATGAGTCTATACTTACAGCCGACACGGCGCTTATCTGAGGCTTATCATAAGCGTAAATTATGTTAGTAAAAAGAAGTAAAAATACAATCGTTAAAGAAGCGGCTCTTTTAAACAAAATAATCACCCACATAATTATATGCAGGTGATTTAGTCGTATTATTCAGCCTCTTCCTCATCTGAGCCCTTAGCCGCAATAAGCTCGGTAAGCTTATCAACAAGCTCGGGAATCATAGCGATTGCTCTGTCAGCAGATGAGGTGTAGTTATTAATCTGCATCATTCTGCACTTGCCGTTTTCAACAACGATGAAAGCAACGGGAGTAATTGAAATTCCGCCGCCGCCTGCGCCGCCGAAAAGCTCGCTTCCCTGCTTTGAGGGAAGGTCGGTTCCGCCCGAGGTAAAGCCGTACTGTACCTTAGATACGGGGATAAGAGTTGTATCGCCTGCAACTACGGGCTCGCCGATAATTGTAGATACGTCAACCATTTCCTTCATTTTCTGAAGCGTGCTTTCCATTATTTTGTTTACCGGAGTTTCTTTCATAATAACCTCTCCTTATATAGAATTTAATAAATTTTATCTGTTTTTAATAAAGTTTACAATAAACGTTGCGCCAGCCTTAAGACCCACTTTAAAAAGCAGCCCTACGCTTATTGAGCCTATGAACTGAAATTCATATTCGCTCCTCGGCGCTATAAAATCGGGTACGATATAATCGTCGTAGTTATCAACCTTCATCTGATTTAAAATAACACCCTTAAGCGGATAGTACCATCCGCAGATTGAGCCGTATTTTTCGGCAATCGTAGCCGCGTCGCCTCCGCAGATTATCATTTTAACATAAAGTGAGTAAATATGCAAACCTTTAATTAAAGTTGTTGCGGCAGTATTCACGGTCTGAAGAAGATTTGATACTAAAAGCAGAAGCCCGACAACGCCGTCCTCGTCGAGAATCTTCATAATCGGATTCTTCTTTTTAGGCTTTTCCTTTTCAGTTTTCCCTTTTTCGGGTGTTTGCGAATCAACGTCAGCGTCAGTCTCAGCCTCAGTTATTTCGTGCTTTTTTTCAGTTTTTTCCTCTTCAATATCGACTTTATCGCTCTGAACATCGTCTTTATCGTCAGAAACAGTATCTTGTCCGCCATCGTCTTTTCCTTTTTTCTTCTTACTCTTCGCCTTTTCGGCGGCGTCCTTGCCCGCCTTTTCGGGTGCTACTAAAAACGAAAGAAGCTTAGTAAGCTCAATATCCTTTTCAATAAAGAGAACCTTTATTTTAGTAGTCCAGCCGTTATCGAATATTACGGTCAGTTCAGCGCTTATTGAAAGAATTAAAATAAAAAGCAATAAAATGACGCCAAGTATTATAAGAAATACTTTCATTATTCCTCCTTATCCTCCTCATCGCTAACAGGCGTAAGAATTTCCTCTCTTTTATTCTCGTCGTCGAACAGCGAGGTCTGGGAATCGTCCTTACTCAGCTTTTCGATTTCCTCAGTATCTGGAAGGGCGGGTAAATCCTCGAGAGAATTGAGAGAAAAGCATCTTAAAAACCTGTCGGTAGTACCGTAAACAAGCGGTCTTCCGGGTAAATCAAGCCTTCCCTTTTCCTCAATCAGTCCCTTCTGAACGAGAGATGAAATCGGTCCCGAACAGTCAACGCCTCTTACCTGCTCAATAAAAGAACGGGTAACGGATTTATTATACGCTATTATTGCAAGCACCTCGAAGGCGGCGCTTGAAAGCGGCGTATTCTTTTTTATTTCAAGAAGCCGTCTTACCTCTTCGCTGTGCTTTTCACGGGTACAGAGCTGATATTTATTATCGACCTTAATAAGCATTAAGCCCGACTCTCTTTCGTCGTACATAGCGCCGAGATGGCTCAGCATCTTCGTTACGCTTTCAATATCAATCTCAAGCACCTCGGCGAGCTTTGAAGCGTCGACGGGGTCGCCCGCAGCAAAAAGCATAGCTTCGAGAGCTGACAGCAGATTATCTGTTTTATTCAATAGGTTCTACCTCTTCTATAACATTAGCGTCGTTTACCATCTGAACGCTCGGATTGTGCATATCGCCCTCGATGGTTATACGCTTGGATTTCGCAAGTTCAAGAACTGCAAGAAAGGTTGCAACTAAATCGCTTTTGGACTGAGCGCCGTCAAAAAGATTCAGAAAGCTGACCTTCTTACCGCTCCAAAGTCTTCTCATAACCGTTCTGACCTTCGTAGCAACGTTTACAAACTTTTTTGCAACGATAACCTTAAAGGATTCAATCGGCGGCGGAAGACGTCTCATAGCCTTTCCTGCGGCGTTTACATACGCTTCAAGAAGCTCGTTCCCCTCGTGGAAACGCTCATAGTCGTAATTAACCCAGCCGCCCTGCTGCTCACGGACATATCGCCCGAAGCCGTCGGTCTGATGAGACAGCTTTTCAGCCATAATTTTACAGTCACGGTATTCTATAAGCTCGCCCGTCAGCTCTTTTTTAAGCTTTTCAGCCTCCTCGTGACGCGGAAGAAGTGAAACGGTTTTTATGTAGATAAGGCGCGCCGCCATTTCGAGAAAATCGCCCGCGACCTCAAAGTCCGCCTCCTCCATCTGCTTCACGTAATCAAGATACTGATTAACGAGCTCAACGATAGGAATATCGTTAATATTCAGTTTATGCTTGCTAATGAGATGTAAAAGCAGGTCCATAGGCCCCTCAAACACCTCAATTTTATAAGTTAAACTATCCATAATTATCCGAATATAAGCGAGGGTATAATTGAAATAAAGAACATAAGCGCGTTTGCTACAACTCCGAGAACTCTGTCGAGTATTCCCGTAACGAGAATAACAAGAAGCGCAATCATAGCGTACTTTTCATACATCATATACTTATAGTACGTTCTGTCGGGAAGAAATGCCGCAAGTATTTTTGAGCCGTCAAGCGGCGGTATGGGAAGAATGTTGAAAGCGGCAAGTATAATATTAATATAAGCGGCGTAGAAGAAAAACGAATAAAGGATGCTTACTGCCGAGGAATCTCCGCCGAAATATGCAAGCGCGTAAGCGATAAAGTTTGATATAAACGCAAGAACGAGATTGGAAGCGGGTCCAGCAACGCTTACGAGAGCCATATCCTTTTTAGGATTTTTCAGTCTTGAAATATTAACGGGTACGGGCTTTGCGTAGCCGAAGCCGAAAAGCAGTATCATTACCATACCGATAGGGTCAATATGCTTAATCGGATTAAAGGTAAGCCTTCCGTCGTTTTTTGCTGTTGTATCTCCGAGCTTGTAAGCAACCCAGGCGTGGGAAAGCTCGTGAATCGGAGTACAGAAAAATACAACAAAGCAGCCCGAAAGGATAAACATTATCGCGCCCTTCGTATCGCCGTTTCTGATTAAACTGAATACTGAAAACATTATATCACCTAATATTTTATCTTCTGATATTTATATAGTCAAGTAAAAAAGACTATGCTTTTATACCTGTAACCATTCTGTCATTTTTATATAAATCCTTATGGATTTCCACGTTTTTGAAATTAGTAAGAACCGAGGTTATCTCCCTCCCCTGCTCGTTACCAATTTCGAGGAAAAGCATTGCTCCGTCCTTCATTTTATCTGCCCATTTATCATTAATGATACGGTAAAAATCAAGTCCGTCCGCTCCGCCGTCAAGCGCCGTTTCGGGTTCAAGAAGAACCTCGCTCTGAAGAGACGGAATATCGGAGCTCTTTATATACGGCGGGTTTGAAATAATAATATCCGCCTTCGGCATATCAAAATCGTTATTAATATCGCCGAGGATTGCTTTAACATTAATTACGCCTTCAGAATTCTTTTTCAGATATTCAAAAGCCTTTTCGCTTTTTTCGATACAGTAAACTCTTGAAAGCGGGAGCTTTTTTGCAAGGCTCACGCCGATACAGCCCGTTCCCGAGCATAAATCGTATATAACAAGTTCTTTATTTTTATCCGCATATTTAAGACAGAGCGAAACGAGCTCCTCGGTTTCGGGTCGGGGTATCAGAACGCCCTCGCCTACATAGAATTCGCTTTCAAAAAAGTCCCATTTACCGAGAACGTACTGAAGCGGCTCGCCCGCTTTTACTCTCCAGAGCATATCGGCAAGCCTGCTCATAATTATATCGTCATTGATATGGGAAAGGTACTCGCTGTTTTTAATTCCCGCAACGCGACACGCTATGCAAAGCGACTTGAAATCAGCCTCGTCAACGCCGTTTCCCTCTAAAAACTTAACGCCCCAGCTATATGCTTCTTTTAAATTCATTACTTTATCTCGTCATCCTCGGGATTTTCGGTAATTACCGCCTTAAGCGCTTCAATACCGCATTCAATAATATCGTCCTCGGGCTCCTTGGTAGTTATTCTCTGCATCCAGAGACCGGGGGCGGAAAGGATTTTAACAAGAAGATTATCGTGTCTTCCCGCGTATCTGATAAACTCATATCCGAGAGCCATAATAATCGGGATAAGCGGAAGCTTGATAAAGGTCCATATAATTGGGTTACCCTTAAGATTTTCGGGAGTGAAAAGCGAAAGAAGCGTAACAAGAAGAATGCTTAACAGAAGCATTACTATCATAAAGGATGTTCCGCATCTCGGATGAAAACGCGTACACTTTTTTACGTTTTCAACGGTAAGCTCCATTCCTTTTTCATAGCAGCAGATGGATTTATGCTCCGCGCCGTGATACTTGAAAACTCTTTTTATATCCTTAGTCTGAGATATGACAGCCATATAAACTACAAAGATAATTATTTTAAGAGTTCCCTCAAATACACCGCGGAACGGCTCAAGCGCGCTGTGGGAAAGCGAGTTGAAGCCTTTAAATATAATATTAGGTAAAAAGAGGAAGATGAACGCCGCAAGCGCAAAGCCGAGAACGCTCGCAACAGCCATAATAACCTTCATGAGCTTATCGCCGAGCTTTTCGTCAAGCCATATTTCAAACTTCGACATTTCAGCCTCTTCAACCTCGTCCATTCCCGATACCTCGGCAGAGTACATAAGGCATCTGTAGCCCATAATCATAGACTCAATAAAGCCCGCAATTCCGCGGATAAGCGGAAGTTTA
>CAMVRG010000027.1 GCA_947169815.1 uncultured Clostridia bacterium
GACCCTGCCGCCGTTGTTTACGATACGATTCAGGCGGGCAAGGCGAGAGGAAGCGACGTTATAATTATTGACACGGCGGGAAGACTCCATAATAAGAAGAATCTTATGGACGAGCTTAATAAAATCAGCCGCGTTATCGACCGCGAGCTTCCCGACGCTTCAAGAGAAACGCTTTTAGTCCTTGACGCAACTACGGGACAAAATGCCGTAAACCAGGCAAAGGACTTTAAAGAAGCCGCGGGTATTACGGGAATTATTCTTACTAAGCTTGACGGTACGGCGAGAGGCGGCGTAGTCCTCGCGATAAACAATGAGCTTGACGTTCCCGTTAAGTTTGTAGTCGTAGGCGAACAGATTGACGACCTTCAGCCCTTCGACGCTGACGCCTTCGCGTCCGCAATGTTTGATATTACGCCGACCCACGACGACGATGAAAGTATAGCCGACTTTATAACGGGAATTGAGGAGTAACTATGGATTTTATACTCGCCTCAAATAATAAGAAAAAACTTGAAGAAATGCAGAGAATACTTGCGCCCCTCGGAGTAAACGTCGTAACCGCGAAAATGCTCGGTAAAACGCTTACCGACGTAGTTGAGGACGGAGAAACCTTCGAGGAAAACGCAAGAATTAAAGCCGTGAGCGCATGCAGGGAAATGAATATGCCCGCTATCGCCGACGACAGCGGACTTTGCGTTGACTTTCTCGGAGGCGCGCCGGGTATATATTCAGCGCGCTTTTCGGGAGAACACGGAAACGATGAAAAAAATAACGACCTTCTTCTTGAAAAGTTAGATGGCGTTCCCGAGGAAAAAAGAACTGCATACTATGTATGCGCTATATGCTGCGTTTTCCCCGACGGAAAAGAAATTACCGTAAGAGGAGAGTGCCACGGTCATATAGGCTTTGAGCGCGACGGAAACTGCGGCTTCGGCTACGACCCGCTTTTCATTATAAACGGACGAAGCTTCGGGCGTTATACCGCCGAAGAAAAGGACGAAATTTCCCACCGCGGAAACGCGCTGAGAAAACTTAAAAACGAACTGGAGAAAATATTATGACTTCAAAGGAAAGAGCGGCTCTCAGAGCTAAGGCAAACCCCTTAGAGCCGATAATTCAGATAGGTAAAGAGGGAATAAGCGATAATCTTATTACCCAGATTGACGATACCCTCGACACAAGAGAACTTATTAAAATAAGAGTACATCTTGAAACTGCTCCCGAAAGTCCGAGAGAATTCGCCGATAAAATTGCCGCTGCAACTGATTCTGAGGTTATTCAGGTTATCGGCGGAGTTATCGTGCTTTACCGTAAAATCGACGAGGAGCGCATAGCCGAAAAGAAGAAAAAAAGAGGCTCGGGCGCCGCTAAGGCAATCGCCAGGAAAAAGGTTAAAATTAAGGGTATGCGCGCAAGACAGAGAGAAAAGGAAGCTAAAAACCCCTACGCTAAATACGACAGACCGAGGCGTAAATAATTATGAAAATCGGAATATTCGGCGGAGCGTTCAACCCCGTTCATAACGGACATATCCGGATTATGAATTCATATCTTGACGCTCTCAGCCTTGACAGAATAATTATTATTCCTACCGCCGACCCGCCCCATAAAAGCGGAGCGGGGCTCGCTCCCGAAGCGGACAGGCTCAATATGCTCAGACTCGTTACCGAAAAAAGCGATAAGTACGAGATAAGCGACCTTGAATTCAGGCGCGAGGGAAAAAGCTATACCTATCTCACGCTTTGTGAAATGAGACAGCTTCATCCGCTCGACGAGTTTTATCTCATTATTGGCTCAGACCAGTATCTTTACTTTCATACCTGGTACAGAGCCGACGATATTCTTAAAATGGCGACGGTATGTACTATGGCGAGAAATTATGAGGACTATGAAAAGCTCATTAAGTACAAAGCCGAGAATGAGAATATGAGGGATACCGTTATTTCGGATTTTGAGGTTGTAGAGGTCTCGTCAAGCGATATAAGAGAAAGAGTAAAAAACGGCACGAGCATAAAAGGTCTCGTACCCGAGGCGGTAGAAAACTATATAAAGGAGCGCGGGCTCTATGTATGAAAACTATGTTGAACTTATAAAAAATACGCTCTCCGACTACCGCTTTAACCACAGTATGTGCGTTGCAAAAAGAGCAAAGGAGCTTGCAAAAAAGCACGGCGCCGACGAAAACAAGGCATACCTTGCGGGAATACTTCACGATATTACCAAGGAAATGTCGGTTGAAAAGCAGAGTGAGCTCATAGAAAAATACGACCGTCAGCTTACTTATGTTGAAAAAGGAAACCCCAGAGTTCTTCACCAGATGAGCGGCGCCGTTTACGCTGAGCATATTCTCGGTATTACCGATAAAGAGATAATAAACGGTATACGCTACCATACAACGGGGCGCGAGAATATGACGCTGTTTGAAATGCTTATATATCTTGCGGATTTCACGTCGGAGGACAGAAGCTATCCCGACGTTGATATAATGAGAGAAAAGACGGAAGAAAATCTTTATTCCGCTATGCTTTACTCACTTTCGTATACAATAAAAAGCGTTGCTGAGGAAAACCGATTTCTTCATCCCGACACGCTTAATTGCTATAACTATATTCTTGAAAAAATGAAAGGATAAATATGGAAAACTATTTTGAAATCGTAAAAACCGCCGTTAAGGCAATCGACAGTAAAAGAGGCTCTGATATCGAGGTAATAAAGGTACGCGACCTTACGATAATTACCGATTATTTTGTAATCGCAACCGCTTCCTCAAATACTCAGCTCAAGGCGATTGCCGACGAAATTGAGTTCAAGCTCTCTGAGCAGGGAATCGAGCCTCATCATATTGAGGGAAGAACGAGCGAGTGGATTTGCCTCGATTATACGGGCGTTGTAATTCACGTTCTTCTTAATAAAAGCAGAGACTTTTATCAGATTGAGCGTCTCTGGGACGACGGCGAGAAAATAGACGTAAGCGAATTTATCATCAAGGAGGATAGATAAATGGATTATAATTTCAGAAAAATTGAGAAAAAATGGCAGGACATCTGGGAGGAAAAGGGAACCTTTAACGCCGTTGACGGCTCGGATAAGGAAAAGTTTTATGCCCTTGTAGAATTCCCGTATCCTTCGGGCGCAGGTATGCACGTAGGTCATATCAAGGCGTATTCGGGCCTTGAGGTAGTATCCCGTAAAAGAAGACTTCAGGGCTATAACGTTCTCTTCCCGATAGGCTTCGACGCTTACGGACTTCCTACCGAAAACTATGCTATAAAGACGGGCATTCATCCCCGTAAGGTAACCGATATGAATATCGAAAAGTTTACCTCTCAGCTTAAAAGAGTAGGCTTTTCGTTCGACTGGAACAGAGTTATCGACACAACCGACGAGGATTATTATAAGTGGACTCAGTGGATTTTCCTCAAGATGTTCGAGCACGGTCTCGCTTTCAGGGATAAGACTCTCGTAAACTACTGTCCGTCGTGTAAGGTTGTTCTTTCTAACGAGGACTCCCAGGGTGGAAAGTGCGATATCTGCCACAGCGACGTAGTTCAGAAATCCAAGGATGTATGGTATCTTCGTATTACCGAGTATGCCGACAAGCTTCTTGAAGGACTTGAAGAGGTTGACTATCTTCCCAACGTTAAGCTTCAGCAGGTTAACTGGATAGGCAAGTCCCGCGGCGCGTTCGTTAACTTTAAGATTAATGAGGTACCCGAGGAACTGAAAATCTATACAACCCGTCCCGATACTCTTTTCGGCGTAACCTTTATGGTTATCGCTCCCGAGCATCCGCTTATCGACGAGTATAAGGATAAAATCGCGAACTTCTCCGAGGTTGAGGAATACCGTAAGGAATGCGCTAAAAAGACTGAATTCGAGCGTACGCAGCTCGTAAAGGATAAGACGGGCGTAAGACTTGAGGGTATTACCGCAAAGAACCCCGTAAACGATACCGATATTCCGATTTACATTTCCGACTACGTTATGATGGGCTACGGTACGGGCGCAATTATGGCAGTACCTGCCCACGACCAGAGAGACTGGGAATTTGCAAAGAAATTCGGTATTGATATTATCGAGGTTATCAAGGGCGGCGATATTTCGCTCGAAGCATACACGGGCGACGGCGAAATGGTAAATTCAGGCTTTCTTAACGGACTTGATAATAAGAAGGATTCAATCGCAAAGATGATTGATTTCCTTGTTGATAAAGGTATAGGCGAAGGCGGCGTACAGTATAAGATGAAGGACTGGGCGTTCAACCGTCAGCGTTACTGGGGCGAGCCTATTCCGATAGTCCACTGTCCCGAGTGCGGACTCGTTGCCGTACCCTACGACGAGCTTCCTCTCCGCCTTCCCGAGGTTGAAAACTTCGAACCGGGTCAGGACGGCGAAAGCCCGCTTGCAAAGATTGATTCATTTGTAAACTGTAAGTGCCCGAAATGCGGCGGCGACGCAAAGCGCGAAACCGATACAATGCCTCAGTGGGCTGGCTCCTCGTGGTATTTCCTTCGCTATATCGACCCGCATAACGACAAGGCGATTGCCGATATGGACAAGCTTAAATACTGGGGTCCCGTAGACTGGTATAACGGCGGTATGGAGCACGTTACCCGTCATATGATTTACTCGCGCTTCTGGCACCGTTTCCTCTACGATATCGGCGCGGTTCCGTTTAAGGAGCCCTATCTCAAGAGAACGGCTCAGGGACTCATTTTAGGCCCCGACGGAGTTAAGATGAGTAAGTCGAGAGGCAACGTAATCGACCCGAACGAGGTAGTCGACGTTTACGGCGCCGACGTACTCAGAACCTACGTACTCTTTATGGGCGACTATGAGCAGGCTGCTCCGTGGAGCGAGTCGAGCGTTAAGGGCTGTAAGCGCTTTATCGACAGACTCTGGAAATTACAGGATATCTGCTCTGACGGTAACGAGTATTCAAAGGAGCTTTCCTCCGCTATGCATAAGACGATAAAGAAGGTCAGCGAGGATATCGAGGCTATGAAGTTCAATACCGCAATAGCCGCGGTTATGACTCTTCTCAATCAGATTTATGACGCGGGTAAAATCAACCGCGCCGAGCTTCGCGACCTCCTTCTCATAATCAACCCGTTTGCTCCTCACGTAACCGAGGAAATCTGGGAAAATATGAGCTTCGGCGGTATGCTTAACGAGGCTGAGTGGCCTTCGTTTGACGAGGCTAAAACCGTTGACGATACTGTTGAAATAGTTCTTCAGGTTATGGGCAAGGTACGCTCAAGGGTAACAATCCCCGTTGATATGCCGAAGGACGAGGTTATCGCTCTTGCGAAAGAGGACGAAAAAATTAAAGAGCTTATCGACGGAAAAGAGATTAAAAAAGAAATCTACGTTCCCGGAAAGCTCGTTAATATCGTAGCAGTATAAAAGAAAAAAGGCTGTCGCAGACAGCCTTTTATATTTTGTTGTGATAAGCCATTATTCCGCTCGGCTCTATATCAATTATCCCGTAAGAGCCGTGGCAGACCGCGCCCGGATTCATATAAAGAATACCGTTAATTCTCTCTATGTATGGAATATGGGTATGACCGAAAAGGCATATATCTACGCCCTCCTTTTCGGCTCTCTCCTGTAATTTTTGATACCCGTGCTTGACGTAATACGTATGTCCGTGGGTAAAGAATACCTTTTTACCGTCGAAGGTGATAAACTGCTCAAGCGGATACGTGCTCGAAAAATCGCCGTTTCCCGCAACGCATTTTATTTTTATATTCGGCTTGAACATTTCAAATTGTTCGATTTCGCCCGCGCTGTCGCCGAGATTTATAAATAAGTCGGCGTTTTTTTCGTGCCGCTCAATAATATTGAAAAAGTCTCTCGACGCTCTGTGCGTATCGCTTGTTACTACTATTCTCATTCATATTACCTCTCATAAAGCCGTATAATATTATACACTATTTTTATTACTGTTGCAACGGGGGTTAAGTATGGCTGATTATAATTATTCTGATATCAACGACGCAAAAAGGAGAGTTCAGGAAATGAAGGGGAGAATACGCGATAAAAACGCGGAGGAGAGGAACGGCGATATTGTAGCTCTTCTTTCGCGTATACGTTCGCCGAGGGATAAGGCTTTAATAGTGGCGCTTCTTTACATTCTTAACAGCGAGGAGACCGATTCCGAGCTTTTACTTTCAATTATTTCTCTTTTATTATAATTAAATATGGAAATTAAGTTAATAATATGTTATAGTAAATAATGGAAAAATTTAAACAGGTGATAAAATGAAGGACTTTATAAAGACTCAGATATCTCAGGGGGTAGAGATTATTACCGTCCCTGCGACGAGATTTAAAACTAACGAAACCGCCGTGAGCTTTATAACAAAGCTGAGCGAGGACTCCGCGTCTGAAAACGCGCTTCTTCTATATCTTCTTTCGCATTGCTCGAAGGATTATCCCGATATGCTTTCTCTTAATAAAAAGCTCGCGCTTCTCTACGGCGCCTCAATAAGAGCGAGCGCTGGTAAGACGGGTGAATCGCAGGTGCTTACTCTTTATCTCAGCTCCCTTGACGACCGCTTTGCGCTTGACGGAGATAAAATAAGTACAAAGAGCGCCGAGCTTCTTCTCTCGCTTGTGTTCTCACCGAGGCTTGATGAAAACGGCTTATTCTTTGAAGAGGATATCGAGCGCGAAAAAAGGCTCCTTATTGAAAAGCTTGAAAGCGAAACGAGTGATAAAAGAGCCTACGCGCTTCGACGTCTTGAAGAAGAGATGTTTAAGGGCGAGGCGTATTCGGTTAACCCTCTCGGCAATGCCGAAAGAATAAAGGCGCTTACTCCTCGGGATATTAAAAACGCTTATGACGAGCTTATAAAAAGTGCTGAGATTTGTATAACGACAGTCGGCGCTGACGAAAGCGACGAGATTTCCGAAATCGTGAAAGGCTCGCTTGAGGGAGTTAAAAGAGCTCCCGCTGAGATTAAAAAGCCCGCGCTTATTCCTTTTGCCGAAAAGGTTAAAACCGTCAGCGAAAGACAGGCGGTCAAACAGGGCAAGCTCGTTCTCGGCTTCAGAGTAAACCTTGAAAGCGACAGCGAAAAGGCCGACGCTATGCGCGTATTCTGCGATATATTCGGCGGCGGCCCGTACTCAAAACTCTTTATGAACGTAAGAGAAAAGCTCTCTCTTTGCTACTACTGTTCGGCGCGGTACAATAAGCGTAACAGCTCGATTGTAATTCAGTGCGGCTGCGAAGAGGAGAATATGGACAAGGCTGTAAAAGAGATTTTACAGCAGATTGAAAATATAAAAAACGGCGATTTTGAAAGCGAGTTTAAGTCGTCGGTATCATCGCTTTGCGATTCCGTTAAATCCGTTTACGACGACAGCTCGTACCTTCTCGGCTGGTATATCGTACAGATTACGGACGGTACGCTTCTTTCACCCTCAGCGGTAATTGATTCCTACGGTAAGGTTAGCTTTGACGAGGTTAAGTCTCTCGCCTCGCTTCTAAGCCTTGATACGGTATATAAACTAATGGGCGAAAAGGAGGAGACGGCATGAGCATTAAAGAAATAAAATCGGATATTCTCCGCGAAAAATACTATAAAATTGAGCATAAAAGCGGACTGAGTATTTATGTTTTCCCGAAGGAAAACTACGCGTCAACCTACGCGATTTTCGGAACGCGCTACGGCTCTATTGATACTAAATTCAGAAGAAAGGGACAAGCTGAGTTTACCGAGGTTCCCGAGGGCATAGCTCATTTTCTCGAGCATAAGCTCTTTGAAAGTGAGGAACTTGACGCCTTTGCAAGATACGCAAAAACGGGCGCAAGCGCTAACGCCTATACCTCGTTTGACAGAACCTGCTATCTTTTCCAGTGCAGCGATAATTTCGCCGAAAACCTTAAAATCCTTCTCGATTTTGTTCAGAACCCGTATTTTACTGCGCAGACCGTTCAGAAGGAACAGGGAATTATAGGTCAGGAAATTGAAATGTATCTCGACGTTCCCTCGTGGATGAGTACCTTCAATCTTCTCAGATGTCTTTATAAAAACCACCCCGTAAGAATTGATATTGCGGGTACGAGAGAATCTATTTCCCATATTACGGACAAGCTCCTTTACGAGTGCTACAACACGTTTTATAATCTTAATAATATGGCTCTCGCCGTGTGCGGTAACGTAAGCGTTGACGAGGTTGAAAGCCTGTGCGACGAATGCCTTAAAGAGAGCGAGCCTATTGAAATTGAACGCTCCTTCGAGGGCGAGCCGAGAGAGATTAACAAAGACTATGAGGAATACAGTCTCGAGGTAGGTATGCCCGTATTTTCCTTCGGTTATAAGGAAAAATGCGAAAAGCCGATTCAGTCGGAATACGACGCAATCGTAACGGATATTCTGCTTGATATCGTTGCGGGTAAAACATCACCGCTTTATAAACAGCTTTTTGACAGAGGGCTTATTAACGCCTCGTTCAGCTATGAGTATTTCATCGGCGGAGGCTATGAGGCGATTATCTTCGACGGCGAAAGCGAAGACCCGAAGGCGGTTGCCGACGCGATTAAAGCCGAGGTAAAAAGGCTGAAAAAAGAAGGAATAGATAAAGAGCAGTTTGAGGCTGTTCGCCGTTCAAAATACGGTATGGAAATAATGAATTATAACGATATTGATATAATCGCTAATACTCTTATTTCGTGCGATTTCAACGGCTGGGATATGTTCAGCGCTATGGATATTTACCGAAATATAACAGCCGATGATATTGAAAAGCGTCTCAGCGAGGTTATGTCTGACGAATACAGCGCGCTTTCAGTAGTTAAGAATAAGTGAACGGAGAAATAAAAATGTCAGGTTTTACTCACGTTGTTTTTAAGGGGCTCGGGATAGATTTCAATTTACCCTCAGTCGCCTTCACAATCGGAAATCACGATTTCAAATTCTACGGGCTGATTATCGCCTTCGGCTTCGGTCTTGCCGTTCTTTACGGCGGACGCGGGGCGTGGAAATGGAAAATGAGTCTTGACGGTATGACCGACGTTCTTATCTGGGGAACGATATTCGGCATTATCGGCGCAAGGCTTTACTACGTTGCGTTTGAATGGGATTACTACGCGGAGCACCTCGGCGAAATACCTATGATATGGAACGGCGGTATAGCGATTTACGGCGGTATTATCGGCGCGCTTATCGGCGCTGCCATCGGCTGTAAGATAGGTAAAATAGATTATCTTAATCTTCTTGACCTCGGAGCCCTAGGGCTACTTATAGGCCAGGGAATAGGCCGCTGGGGTAACTTCTTTAATCAGGAAGCCTTCGGCTCTAATACAACGACGGCGCTATTCCGTATGTGGTCGCCTAAAATTCAGGCAACGCTTCAGGAGTCTGCCGCCGAGCTTGCCGAAAAGGGAATGACGGTAAACCCCCACCTTCCCGTACATCCGACGTTTTTATACGAGAGCGTGTGGTGTCTTCTCTCGTTCTTAATTCTCCATATAATTGTTAATAAAAAAAGGGAATTCAAGGGCGAAATCTTTATGCTCTACGGCGTTTTCTACGGCGCTGAAAGAATGGTAGTTGAGGGAATGAGAACCGATTCGCTTTATATTGCAAATACCTCGATTAGAGTCTCTCAGCTTCTCTCGGCTGTAATCGTAGCTGTCGCCATTGCGTTTTTCGTTTACTTTATGGTTCGCTGTAAAAAGGGAACCCTCCCGAAGCGTATGCTTCCGATTATCCCCGAAGAACGCCCGAAAAAAGAAAAGAAATCAAAGTCGTAACGTATTATCAAAGGAGAAACTATGCAGTTAATTGACGGAAAGGCAGTTTCAAAGGCTGTCAAGGAGAAGATTAAAACCGAATGCGAAGAGTTAAAGGCTAAGGGAATTACGCCGGGTCTTGCCGTAATAATTGTAGGCGACGACCCTGCCTCACAGGTATATGTAAGGAATAAGGAGCGCGCCTGCGAGGAGTGCGGGTTTTACAGCGTAAAGTATGCCCTTCCTGCCGAAACTACGCAGGAGGAGCTTAACGCCCTCGTTGATGAGCTCAACACGGACGATAAGATTAACGGTATTTTATGTCAGCTTCCTCTCCCGAAGCACCTTAACGATAAAGAGGTTATTAACCGAATTAACCCGATAAAGGACGTTGACGCGTTCCACCCGATTAACGTCGGCGCAATTATGATAGGGGACTATAATTTCCTTCCCTGTACTCCTGCGGGAGTTATGGAGCTTATCCGCTCGACGGGAGTCGAGGTAGCGGGTAAAAAGGCTGTCGTAATGGGAAGAAGCAATATCGTAGGTAAGCCTATGGCTATGCTCCTCCTCCACGCCGACGCAACCGTTGAAATTATACATACAAAAACCAAGGACGACGGAGAGGTAACAAGAACCGCCGATATCCTCGTAACCTCAATAGGTAAGGCGAAGCGTGTTACCGCCGATATGGTAAAGGAGGGCGCTATCGTAATTGACGTCGGTATGAACCGCGACGAAAACGGAAAGCTCTGCGGGGACGTTGATTTTGAAAACGTCAAGGATAAGTGCTCTTATATTACGCCCGTACCCGGCGGCGTAGGACCTATGACTATCGCTATGCTTATGAAAAATACCCTCACCGCCGCAAAGATTCAGAACGGAGTAAAATAATGAAAAAGCTTTTATCAGTATTTTTATCTTTAATTATGCTCGGAGTATGTATCGCTCCTGTGAGCGCTTCGGCTAAAACCGACGTAATAAAGCCGCTTGACGAAAAGGCTGTAAGGCTTCATTTCGCCGCCTGGGGCGACCCTCAGGTATCTAACTATCTTACCGAGAGAAGACCTTATTTACAGACCTCTGCGGCGGATATAAGAAATAATAAAACGAAGAAGCTCGACGCCCTTGTTATTGCGGGCGATATTACCGAAAACTCTATTCCTGACGAGTGGAACTGGGTTTATGAGGATATTAACGGCATAGGCGTAAAAAACTATATAAACGCTACGGGAAACCACGATATAAGAATTCACGATTATAATACCGCCAAGGCTTCTTTTGTTAATTTCACTAATAAGCTCAATAAAAATGCTGGCAGTAAGCTCAGAATTAAAAAGCTTAATTACAGCTATACTATAAAGGGCTATAAGTTTATCGTTCTCGGAAGCGATTCGGCAAGCTTTGAAGAGGCTGAGCTTTCCACAAAACAGCTTAAATGGCTTAATAAGGAGCTTAAGGACGGATACAAGAAAAACCACCCAACCTTTGTAATCGCTCATCAGCCGCTTAAAAATACCCACGGCCTTCCCGATACCTGGGGAAGCCCGATTAACTCGGCGGGCTCAATAGGAAATCAGTCCGACAAGGTTAAGAAAATTCTTAATAAGTATCCCGATACCGTCTTTATTACGGGCCATCTTCATACAGGCTTCGGTAAATATACCTACGGAAAAATTGGTAATATCCATTCCGTAAATCTTCCCTCGCTCGGAGTTGATAATGAGGACGGAGAAAATAACGACCACGGTATCGGCTATCTCGTCGAGGTGTACGACGGTAAGGTGATTTTCCGCGCAAGAAACTTTGATAAGGGCGTTTACTTACCGAAATACGATATTGATATTAATATGTATATCAATAGCGTAAAGCTCTCTAAAAAGTCATATAAATACGACGGTAAGGTTAAGAAGCCGACGGTAAGCGTTAAGGACGTTTACGGAAAGAAAATAAATAAAAAATACTATACCGTAAAGTATAGTAAGGGTAGAAAAAAGCCAGGAACATATAAGGTTAAGATTAAGTTTAAGGGTAAGTATAAAAAAGCGGGAACGATAACTAAAACCTTTAGGATTAAAAAATGAGTATTGAAGAAAAAGTAGTAGATTTATTAACCCAACATAATTATCATATCTCGTTTGCAGAGTCCTGTACCGCAGGGCTCTGCTCGGCGAGGCTTATAAACGTTGCCAACGCTTCAAAGGTGTTTGACGCCGCGTTTACAACCTATTCAAACGAATCGAAGGTTGAGTATATCGGCGTAAAAAGTGAAACGATAGATAAATACGGAGTAGTAAGCGAAGAGGTCGCCGCCGAAATGGCAAAGGGAGTAGCCGAAAAAACAGAAAGCGATGTAGGTGTCGGCATATCGGGAATAGCAGGTCCGACGGGCGCGACCGAAACAAAGCCCGTAGGTATGGTCTGCTTCGGCTTTAAAGTTAGAGACGAGGTTAAAACCTATACAAAGTATTTCGGAAATATCGGACGTCAGAACGTCAGAAACGCCTCTTGTGATTTTGTTTTTGAAACTCTTTTAAGTTTACTAAAATAATACTTGATTTTTATTCTTTTAAATGATACAATAATCACTCGTAGGGAGCGGCATCCCCGATTTTCCGAAAACAATACCTCGCTGGTGTGGCTCTCGTCCAAACATATTCCGTGATTAAAGCAAAATGCAAGCATTTTACTAACAATCACTACATATGTTTCTCCTCTCAAATCAAAATTAGGCTTTGCCTGCTTTTTGATTTGTAAACTGAATAAAATGCTGGTGTGGCTCAGTTGGTAGAGCAGCGCATTCGTAAACGGAAGGTCATAGCAGCAAAAACGCAAAAATTTAATTATTCGCTACTGTGGCTCAGTTGGTAGAGCAGCGCATTCGTAATGCGCAGGCCGTCGGTTCGAGTCCGACCAGTAGCTCCAGGGCTTCCTTTCAGGAAGCCTTTAATTATGCGGTTTTCGGGCGTTTTTCAATTTTGAAATTCAGAAAAATCAGGACTGAAAAGTCAAAAATTATCAACCGAAATCCGCACTGAAAAAACAAATCTCATCCCGAAACTTTCAGGATGAGATTTTTCAGTAACTCGCTCAAGACCATCTAATGACCATTTATGAAATTATAGGTTGTAGTATTTGCTCGACAAATCAGAATTTATTCTGTTCTCCTCAATTTCTTTTTTACATTCGCTATCACGAATTTGTAGCCGAGACCGTAAATCGCCAAAACCGTTCTTTGCATGGCGGTAAAGCATAAGATCATAAGCGGAATCCCCCATACATAGCCGCTTCCGCTCAGAAGCTGTTCCCTTGAATACGTAACCAACGCAATCACGGATGTGATACCCAGCAAAAGGCCTGTGACCATGCCGGGAGTGTACGGTTTATCCATTTTATGAATCTTAATGCCCACAACGTGGATGAAGGTTTCAAACAGCCCAAGATAAATCGGCACCAGCGACAGAAGCGGGAGCTGTGTAAAGAAGGGAACAAACGTAATAACAAGCAGCAATACTGCCACGGGAATGTGCGCTTTTGCTATCTGATCCGCATTAGCATTCACCCCAAAGAATTTCACCATGAGATCTGCGAACCCACCCGGGAAACGAGTTTCTTCCCATTCATGAAGGGTAAAGAGGAACATATATCCCAGCATGATCCGTTGGATCAATCCGAGCTGGCTGCCGAAAACTGCACAAATGGTAATCGTACCGAAAAAGATAACGGTCATGATTTCAAGATTATATTTCTTAAGCATGTGCTTCTTCCTCCACAAATCCCGATTTATCGAGTTCATTATATCATATATTAAAAGAAAAGTACAGCCGCCGAAGAATCGGCGGCTGATTAGGTTATTGGTGTGATTTGATAAGCTTAGTCAGTTTTTCAATCAGCTCTGCTTCGTCCATTCCGGAACGCCTGCTCATTTCACCTACGGTGGCTTTTTTGAGCATTACCTTTCCCATTGGCGTGTTGAGCATTCTGAATTTCTCATTAACGGTTGAGAGCTCCGTTTTCAGCCACGGATATGCTGTCAGCAAATCGCTGAGTTTCGTGTCTTTATTAATATTCATAACGTCTCCTTACACCTTTACATCGGGGTTCTTTTCGCCGAACTTTTCTTTGAGCGCTTCACAGATGACGCTTCTTTCTGCGCCTTTCTTTTCCATATTCTTAATCATTTTGTAAGCCTGAAAGAGCGGTGAAGGTCCGATTTCGGAGCTGAAATAGCCGATACCCTGATTCCATGCGAGCAGCTCAAACACATCGTCAAAGGCGGCGCTGTCAATGCCGTGGATATACGCCTTGACAAGCTCTCGTGTTGCCTGACGCATTCTTCCTGCGCCGACAGCGTTTGTCAGCGAAAGCAGCAAACGGATTTCATAAGGCAGATGACGTTTTTCGTTATTCCATGTGACGTCCCAGAAATTAACCGCGATATTGCCAATCTCCTTATCAATCAGCGGCATATTGGTCAATGCGGCGGGGCGCATCGGAATTTCCTTTTCCTCCTGCTTATTCTCCGTTCTGTAAAAATAAGCGCGGTACTCCGTATCGGATACCTTTTCCGTAAATCTCTCATAGCCGAGATTTTCCATCACTTCATAAAGCGGGATTGGCTCAAAGCTCTGGATAATTTCAAAGCCTCCGCCGACGGGAGCTGCCACCGCCTGCTTTTTCAGCCCCGGGAAGAAGTTGCCCTGGATATCTCTTACATCCACCTTTTTGAAGGTGCTTACCTTATCTTTCCAATCTGTATAGCTCATATCTTACTCCTTTATTTTACCGTCAATGGAAATTGTTACAACTTGCCAAGGAATAAATTTTCCGCTTTGCTGTAGGGCTTTCTTTGCCGCCATTTCAAGCCCGCCGCAGCAGGGCACTTCCATACGCAGAATGGTAACGCTCTTAATATTGTTGTTTTTAATAATCTCTGTCAGCTTTTCGCTGTAATCAACGCAGTCGAGTTTCGGGCAGCCGATAAGAGTTACCTTGTTTCTCATAAATTCCTGATGAAAATTGGCATAGGCGTATGCCGTGCAGTCCGCCGCAATCAGAAGATTGGCGTTCTCAAAGAACGGCGCCGATATCGGTACCAGTTTAATCTGGCAGGGCCACTGGCGAAGCTGCGACTCAAGCGGCATATTAGCAGTTGGTGCCGTTTGCGTATTATCTCTGTTCATTTCTCTCATTCGTGAGCCGGGGCAACCGCCCTCGTGATGATGCATATGTATTTCCTCCGCTTTTTTCTGATTTGCCTTTACGGCTGCCTCGTCATAAGCAGCCGCCTCTCTTTCCTCAAAGGTAATGGCGCCCGTAGGACATTCGGGAAGGCAATCGCCCATACCGTCGCAGTAATCGTCACGCAGCAGCTTTGCCTTGCCGTTTACCATACCGATAGCGCTTTCGTGGCACGCCTTTGCACACCTGCCGCAACCGTTGCATTTTTCCTCGTCAATATGAATAATCTTTCTTACCATAGTTTTCTCCTTATTCTTCATCGGTCAGTACATCGTCAATGACTTTTTTAAGTGTATCGGCGGACGATTGTAAATCCTCCTGCTCATTTTTGTTCAGCTCAATCGGAACAAGTGCTTCAACGCCGTGCTTACCCACGATAGCAGGCATGGAGAGCGCTACTGCGTCAATGCCGTAATTGCCCTTCTGAATACTTGAAACGGGGAGAATTGATTTCTCGTCACGCACTATCGCCTCGCAGATACGCTTCACGCTCATTGCGATTCCGTAATAGGTTGCGCCTTTCTTTTCAATAATCTCATAAGCGCTGTTTTTCACGCCGTCAGCGATTTCGTGCATTGCCTTGTTGTGATTGAAATGTCCGCGCATCTCACAGAAATTATGGAGCGGAATGCCCGAAACATTTGCGCTTGACCATGCTGCGATTTCGCTGTCGCCGTGCTCGCCGATAATGAAAGCGTGAATACTTCTTGAATCAACACCGAGGTGTTCGCCGAGCAGATATTTCAGTCTTGCCGTATCAAGCACCGTGCCGCTTCCGAATACCCTGTTACTCGGAAAACCGCTGATTTTTGCAGCCGCATACGTCAGAATGTCAACAGGGTTCGCAACGACCAACAAAATGCCGTCCTGATTATATTTTGTAATTTGAGGAATGACAGACTTAAAGATGCCCACGTTTTTCTTCACAAGGTCCAGCCTCGTTTCGCCGGGCTTCTGTCCTGCGCCTGCGGTCACAACGATAATTGCCGCGTCTGAAATATCGGCATAATCGCCGGCATAAATCTGAATTGGTTTTGCAAACGGCAGACCGTGGCTGATATCAAGCGCCTCGCCCTCTGCCTTGCTTTTGTTATTATCAATGAGTACAATTTCCGAAAACAGACCGCTTTCCATCAGCGCAAATGCCGATGCGCTTCCCACGAAGCCGCAGCCTACGATTGCCGCTTTTCTTGAATTGATTTCTACCACAGTATCACTCCTTTTCTTTGTTTTCGTCTGTATTATACCCATTTCTTTTGATTATTTCTGTTGCCATGGCAACAGTTTTATGATAAAATTAATTTGGTGATATTATGAGTGAAATAAAAAATACCGTATATTTAAACGCACTGAAAAAGTGTCAGCTTTTCGGTAATATGGACAGCAAGGAGTTTGCCGAAGCGATAAAATTCCTCGATGGGAAGATTCAGAAATATGACAAAGGAGAGATGATTCTTCTTTTGGGTAATGCGCTGATGAAAGCAGGAATTGTGCTGGAAGGAACGATTGAAAGCGCGTTTCAGAATGAAAGTTATGACCAGATAAGTATGCGCCGTTTTGGCAGCGGTTATCTATTCGGGGAAGCGCTTGTCTGCAATCAGATAAAGGAAAGTCCTATTCAGATAACGGCAGTTGACAGCGCAACCATACTGTTTGTAGATTTAAAGAAGATTTATACAGGGGCAGAAAATTCGCCCATAAGAATCCGACTCTGCGAAAATCTGATAAAAAGTCTTTCCGCCAAAAACCTGTATTTAAACAGGAAGGTCAGAATCCTGAGTCAGAAATCGTTGCGTGACAGGATTATGATATATCTCGGCACATTAAAAAAAGACAGCAACGGCTTCGTTACTGTCCCGTTTAATCAGACCGCACTTGCCGAACACCTCGGCGTCAACCGCAGTGCGCTTGCCCGTGAGCTTGGCAGAATGCAGAATGAGAACCTTATGATTGTTGACGAAAGAAGAATAAAATACTGAATAAAAAAGCTGTATTCCTGTTGGGAATTCATGCTTCATTTATTATTATCCTTCACAATTCCCGATTTGTCGAGTTCATTATACCACACCAATACCAAAAAAGTATAGGCACAACAGCGATGTCACGCTTGAAATGCCGAAAACGGAGATAGCAGGGGTATACCCTTACTATCTCCAAATCTCGTTTGAAACCACTTGAAATGACTGCGTTTTAAGCTGCTAAAAGCGTGACATATTGACATGGTTTTTGTGTTACGCTGGGAACTTAATTTTCTTTGTGTCCTTGCCTGAATTCTCAATCAGCGTTTTCATTTTGTCCGCCGCATTCTTCTGCATATCGTCCGTGACGTGCATATAGGTGTTCATCGTGAAGCCTGCGTCAGTGTGCCCAAGCATGTGAGATACGG
>CAMVRG010000028.1 GCA_947169815.1 uncultured Clostridia bacterium
TTATCGCCGACCTTGAGAACGGCCTTAGCCTCAATGCTCTCGGGGAGCGGCTCGGTTTTCGGGAAGGGCTTGATGTTGGGTCCTCTTAAAACCTCAACGTCCTTTGCCTCTTCGGGAGAAGCGGGAGCCTCAATCATATTGTCGTTTACTATAAACTTTTCGGGCATTTTAATTTCGGGCGCCTCGCCGAGTTTCCTCGGGTCGGTAAGATAACCTGTAAGAGCGGAAGCCGCCGCAACCTCGGGGGATACGAGGTAAATCTTTCCGTCCTTCGTTCCCGAACGTCCTTCAAAGTTACGGTTAAAGGTACGCAGCGAAACGCCGCCGCTGTTCGGGCTCTGGCCCATACCGATACAGGGACCGCACGCGCTTTCAAGTATTCTTGCGCCAGCGTTAATCATATCGGAAAGCGCTCCGTTAAGAGCAAGCATATTGAGAACCTGCTTTGAGCCGGGAGCGATGCAGAGCGAAACGCTCGGGTCTACGGTCTTTCCTTTAAGAATTGCCGCAACCTTCATCATATCCGTATAAGATGAGTTTGTACAGGAACCGATTGCAACCTGGTCAACCTTGAGCTTTCCGATTTCTTCGGTAGTCTTAACGTTATCGGGCATATGCGGACAAGCCGCCATAGGAGTAAGAGAGCAGAGGTCAATATCAATTACCTCGTCGTACTCGGCGTCAGAGTCGGGAAGAATTTCAACCCAGTCGTTTTCACGTCCCTGAGCCTTTAAGAAGGCGAGAGTTATTTCGTCGGAGGGGAAAATCGAGGTTGTTGCGCCGAGTTCAGCGCCCATATTTGTAATAGTTGCTCTCTCGGGTACGGAAAGCGTTTTAACGCCCTCTCCGCCGTATTCGATTATCTTTCCTACGCCGCCCTTAACGCTCATAATTCTGAGCACCTCAAGGATAACGTCCTTAGCCGAAACCCAGGGCTTGAGATAGCCCGTAAGGTTAATTCTTGTCATTTTAGGCATCGGTATATAATAAGTACCGCCGCCCATAGCTACGGCTACGTCAAGTCCGCCCGCGCCCATAGCGAGCATACCGATACCGCCGCCCGTGGGAGTGTGGCTGTCAGAGCCGATTAACGTCTTTCCGGGAATACCGAAACGCTCAAGATGTACCTGATGACAGATACCGTTACCCGGGCGTGAAAAGTATATTCCGTGTTTTTTTGTTACGCTCTGAATAAAACGGTGGTCGTCCGCGTTTTCAAAGCCTGTCTGTAAGGTGTTGTGGTCGATATAAGCTACCGACTTTTCGGTCTTAACTCTGTCTACGCCCATCGCCTCAAATTCAAGGTACGCCATAGTACCCGTAGCGTCCTGGGTAAGAGTCTGGTCAATTCTGAGTCCTATCTCGCTTCCGACCTTCATTTCGCCCTCAACAAGGTGCGATTTAATGAGCTTTTGCGCAAGTGTAAGTCCCATAAAATACCTCCTACTTGTTTACTTTTTTAACAAACTTATTTTATAATATCACAATATTATTGTCAACAAAATAACAATATTGTAACATATTTTTAATAATATAAGGAGCGTTTCCGCTCCTTAATAGTTTACCGTTAAATTTTCTTCTGCTTCAGCGACTTTTAGCATAATTGCGCATTCAATCCGCTTTCTGTGAAGCTCGCAGCCGAATTCGTAAACGCCGTTTACGCTTCCCGTTGTGTGATAAGCGTTTGCCGCGCACCCGCCCGAGCAGTAAAGCTTAGCGAAGCAGTCCTTACACTCCTTGTGAGAGTAAACGTTACAGTTTTTAAACTGCTCCAATACCTCGGGCTTTGTAATTCCGTCGTAGATGTTGCCGAGTCTGAAATTATTGTCCCCGACGAACTGGTGACAGGGGAAGAGCTCTCCGCTCGGAGTTACGGCAAGGTATTCCGTACCGACTCCGCAGCCGCTTATCCTCTTAACTATACACGGACCCGAATCAAGGTCAATCATATAGTGATAGAAGGTGAAGCCGTTTCCTTTTCTGTATCGGCGAAGCATTTCGTTTGCAAGAATTTCATACTGTTCCTTTAAAACGGGCAGGTCGCTTTCCCTGAGCGCCCACGGCTCGCTCGGAGCGCATACGACGGGCTCAACCGAAAGCTCCTTAAAGCCGAGGTCAGCCATATGGATTAAATCCTTTGAAAAGTCGGTATTAAAGTGGGTGTAAGTACCCCTCATATAATAGTTTTTCTGCTCTCTTGAATCAGCAAATTTTTTGAATTTATCTACGATTAAATCATATGAGCCTTTTCCGTTCGGCGTTTTTCTGAGCTTATCGTGAACCTCGCGCCTTCCGTCGAGCGAAAGCACAACGTTTCCCATTTCCTTATTACAGAACTCAATTATCTCATCGTCGACGAGAACGCCGTTTGTTGTGAGGGTAAAGCGGAAATTCTTACCGTGGATTTTTTCAAGAGAGCGTCCGTATTTTACAAGCTCCTTGCAGACCTCCCAGTTTAAAAGAGGCTCTCCGCCGAAAAAGTCGACCTCAAGGTTATGTCTTGTACCGCTCATTTCAACAAGAAAATCAAGGGCGCGTTTACCCGTTTCAAGGCTCATTAAACCCTTATCCTCGCCGCCGTATTCTCCCTTACCCGCGAAGCAGTATTCACAGTTAAGATTACATCCGTGCGCAACGTGAAGACAGATAGCCTTTATAACGCCCTGACGGCGTTTGAATTCCTCGGCGGTATCCTCAAAGGTATCCTCGGAAAAAAGCCTTGAGTCGTCTATGAGCGCCTCAATATCGTCAAAACAGAGGTCTATATCCTCGCTCGTTACATCCTCTCTGTCGGAGTATTTTTCGAGTATGTATTTCTTGATTTCCTCTTTCGGAGTAGTTTCGTACATAGTTATAATATCGTAGGCGACCTCGTCAACGGAGTGAACGCAGCCGCTGTTCTGGTCAATTATGATATTATAGCCGTTCATTTTATACGCGTGAATCATAGTTTCCTTCAAGTAGTGTAAGAGTATTTTTTGTCCTAAAAACAGAAAATGCCAAAACCGCCGTGGATTCAATGTCCGCGGCGGTTTTAAATAGTTGGGTTGCTGAACAAACGGGACGGCGCGGACGCCGTCCCATACAAGCTATATAAATATGCTTTTATTAAGGCGTGTTTATGCCTTTTTTACCTGCTCACATTTCTGATTTGCAACCGAGCAGGAGGTCTTACTTGCCGACTGGCAGGAGGTCTGGCACTCGCCGCAGCCGCCCTTCTTAGCCGACTTGCAAAGATTTCTTGAGCTTAATGTGTTAATTCTCTTCATAAGAACACCTCGTAAAATTTATTTCTTAAGTATTATAAAGTATTACTCGGCTTTTGTCAATATCTTATCGGGAAGGAGAGCGCTGTCGGATATAACGTTTACGCCGCTTTTAATAAGCGACTCAACGTAGCTGACCGTTTCTTTTGCTATTATACTGTTCGGAACTATAATCGGAATATCTGGCGGATAGGCGTAAACAAATTCGTCTGACGTTTTTCCGACGGCTTCTTTAAGCGGAGTTTCCTTGCCCTCGGAGGAAATGCTTATGGTAATTTCGCTTTGAACGGGCGGCTTTAAAATGGGAAGAGCCTTTTTATACGTAAGCTCTCCGTCAATTTCATAAAGCGCCGTTTTAAGCCATTCAAAAGCCTCCTTCGTGTCGCCGACGGAAGTCATAAGAACAATATAATTAAGGCTCGCCATTTCGGGCTCAATATTGTATTTATCCCTCAGTATTTTTGAAAGACGCGCGCCGCTTATATCCGCGTTTTCCGAGGAAATAACGAGTTTTGATATATCCTCGCAGTATTTAAGCGTTAAGTGTTCAAGCTCGGTTAACCTGAAATCGCAGAGATTTTTATAGTATTCCTTAAATAAATCCCGTCTGTTTTCAATAATATCGCAGCAGACCGAAACGCTGTTCATTAAAACGTAACTCGGCGAGCTCGTCTCAAATATGTCGAGATATAGCTTTGCGCCGTTAATAAAGCGCCCGTCGTAAACGTTCATAACTGCGCACTGCGTAAGCGCGGGAAGAGTTTTGTGAAGAGAGGAAATAACTATGCTGCCCTTCGGGTATTCGGGAAAATAATGAATTCCGAGATGCGCCCCGTGAGCCGCGTCTATGATTAGCGGAAGGTCGCATTTTATATCGCTTATTCTTCCCTCGTAGGTAGGCGAGGTAATAACAACCGCAGCCGCGTCATTATTTTTTGCGATAACGAAATCGAGCGCGTCCTGAGAGAGCTTTGTATAATACCCGTTTATCGCGTCGTATTCGGGCTCGGCGAAAACTATCCTCAGCTTTCTGAGCATACACGCGTTATACACGCTTTTATGACAGTTTCTTGCTATTATTATTTTATCGCCTTCGTTACAAACGGCAAAGACAGCCGCAAGAATTCCGACGGTTGAGCCGTTTACGAGCATAAAGGATTTTTCGCTTTTATAAATATCCGAAAGCCTTTTTTCAGTTTCGGCAATAATACCGCTCGGAGAGTGAAGATTATCAAAGCCCTCAATTTCGGTAATGTCAATTTCGCTTCCGATAATATTGAATTCTTCGTTTCTCTTGTGCCCGGGCATATGAAAAGGGTACTTGTCAAGCTCTTTAAGTTTGTCGTGCAGTTTCAGTTTTCTCACCTCTTGTATATCTATTTTATCATATAAAGCTCTAAACGGCAATATTGTTTGACCTTTAATTTAAAATGTTATATTATGATTTATATAATAAATAAACGAGGTCAGCTATGAAATTTATATCTTGGAACGTTAACGGGCTCCGTGCCTGCGTTAATAAAGGGTTTAAGGAATTTTTCAACGGGATTGACGCGGATATTTTCTGCGTTCAGGAAACCAAATTACAGGAGGGGCAGATAGACTTTGCCCCCGAGGGCTATTATTCCTACTGGAACTATGCCGAAAAGAAGGGCTATTCGGGTACGGCGATATTCACTAAATGCGAGCCGCTGAGCGTAAAGTACGGTATGGGTATCGACGAGCACGATAAAGAGGGAAGGCTCATAACTCTTGAATACAACGATTTTTATTTCATTACCGTCTATGTTCCGAATTCCCAGAACGAGCTTCAGCGCCTTGATTACCGTATGAAATGGGAGGACGATTTCAGAGAGTATATAAAGTCGCTCGATAAGAAAAAACCCGTTATATTCTGCGGCGACTTAAACGTAGCACATAAGGAAATCGACCTTAAAAACCCGAAAACGAATCATCATAACGCGGGCTTTACCGACGAGGAGAGGGAAAAGTTCTCTTTAATGCTCAGCGAAGGCTTTACCGATACGTTCAGATATTTTTATCCCGATACGGAAAGCATATATTCGTGGTGGTCATACCGTTTCAGAGCGAGAGAAAAGAACTCGGGGTGGCGTATCGACTATTTTATAACGTCTGAAAGGCTTAACGAAAGACTCGCTGACGCTAAAATACATACCGAGGTTTTCGGAAGCGACCACTGTCCCGTTGAGCTTGATTTAAGGTGATAATATGAGTAATAAAAAAAGACTGTTAAAGATATGCGCGCTGTTCTTTGCAATAGCGCTTGCCGTTGAAATATTCGGATTTAATATTCCGTTTTTCTCAAGCCGCGCCGAAACTCCCGAGGCGGTAAACTTAATTGCGTCTGATGGGCTTGAAAGCTCGGACGGTAAAACTTATACCGTACCCGAGCTTGACGAGAATACTGTAAGAAATCCTTACTTTGAAATTAAGGATATTAATAAAAAAGCGAACTTCATAAGACTTGATATTCTCCCCGTATTTATGGAGGAGCCGAACTGCGTAGCCTTTGACGTATACGCAACCGACGAGGGCACGTCTGAGTATTATTACTATAACACTGTTAAGATTCATCCCGCTTTTGAAAAGACTAAGTATTTTAAACTTCATACTTACGGTAAAGCTAAGTCGGTAAGGCTTGTGTTTAATAAGCTCGATGATATGGCGCTTGCGGATACGGTTGAGATTAAAGGCGCTGAAATAAATGCAAAAGTTCCTATGTTCTTCTCGCCGCTTCGCGTATTGCTTATAGTAGCGCTCTTGCTCTTTATCTATATGTTCAGACCTGCGTCATCGCTATATAAGTACGGCGCGTTTACAGAGGATAAAAAGCTGAGAATGCTTAAAACGCTCTTTATGGGCGCTAACATAATTATTTTTGCGCTTCTTTTATGTAATAATCTTACATACGCGAACCCGAGCAACGACCAGCTGAGGCAGTATAATCTTCTCGCCGAAGCGCTCGCTCAGGGCAGGGTAAATATCGACGTTACAAGCGGCGAGCTGATGAAGCAGGTTATTAATCCCTACGATATTAACGAGCGGCTTAAAGTTTTAGCTGCGAATAATCTTTCAACAGTCCGCGAGCCGTGGCTCGATATAGCGTATTTCGGCGGTAATTTCTATGTCTATTTCGGAATAGTACCCGAGCTTATCTTCTACCTTCCGCTTTATCTTATAGTGAAAGTTCATATGGTAACCTCGGGCGCGGTATTTATTTCAGCCTGTCTTATAATCATTTCGGCTTATAAGCTCGTCGAAACGCTTATAAAGGTCTATTTCCCGAATACAAGCTACGGAGTCAGCCTCTTCGCTTCGATTATTCTTGCGAACTGCTGCGGAACCCTTGCGTTTATTATGACGCCGATAATCTATTATCTCGTTATACTATGCGCGGAAATGTTCGCGTTTATCGGGCTTAATCTGTGGATTAACGCAAAGCATCTTATTGATACAAAGCCCGATTCAAAAAAGATAAATGTTTATATTTTCTTCGGCTCGCTTTGTATGGCGCTCACTGCTGGCTGCCGTCCGCCGATAGTTCTTTGCTCGCTTCTTATTATCCCGATATTCTGGGATACGGCGATACAGAATAAGAGGATAGTATTTAAGGGTAATATAGCTAAATATATCTGCGTTGTTATTCCTTATATTACGGTTGCGGCGGGGCTTATGTATTATAACTATATCCGCTTCGGCTCTCCCTTTGATTTCGGCTCGGATTATAACCTTACTACCAATAATCTCGCTATGAGGGATTTTGAACTCGCTAAAATTCCCGACGGATTATTTGCATATTTCTTCCAGCCGCCTGTTGTTTCGCTCAGCTTCCCGTTTATTCATACGGTAGCGCTTCATAACGTATATAACGGTCTTATTTATGCTGAAAGTTTATACGGCGGAACGATGTTTATTCTGCCCTTTACCTGCCTTATGTTTATGCTTCCCAAGGTAAAGGATGTGCTCAGGAAAAAGAAGCTTTTTGCGGCTATGATACTGATAATCGCAATATCGGTATTTACCGCGTGTCTTGAAACGGAACTCGGCGGATTTATTTCAAGATACGCTTACGATTTTGTTTATCTGCTTATCCTCGGCGCGGTAATCGTTATGCTTTCATTGTACGAAAAGTATCCGAAGAGAAAGGGCATTACCTGTGCTGTATTAACACTCGGAATTCTCACCTTGGCGATTTCGTTTATATACACTTTTGTCAACACCGCCTTCCAGGCAGGAACAACCGAGGGATATTTCAATATCTATAATCTGTTCAGATAAAAAAGCATAATAAAAACGGCAGGTACAGCCTGCCGTTTGTTTTTTACTGTCAGAATTTAATGAGTCCCGCTCCGCCGTTTACCATCATAAAGGTTGTGGCAAATACGAGGGAAACTATTGTCATAAGCTTGATAAGGATGTTGATTGACGGTCCCGAGGTGTCCTTGAACGGGTCGCCTACGGTATCGCCTACAACCGCAGCCTTGTGAGCCTCAGAGCCCTTGCCGCCGTCCTTAAGGCTTTCAATATATTTCTTCGCGTTATCCCAGGCGCCGCCTGAATTAGCCATAAATACAGCCATCATAACGCCCGATACGAGAGCGCCTGCAAGAAGTCCGCCGAGTGCCTCAACGCCGAGAAGGAATCCTATTGCCAGCGGAGTAATAACCGCCATAATACCAGGTAATATCATTTCGTGAAGAGCTGCGTTTGTTGAGATTTCAACGCACTTTTTATAGTCGGGCTCTTCGGTTCCTTCAAGAATACCCTTCTTCTCTTTAAACTGACGTCTTACCTCTTCAATCATCTTGTTAGCCGCCTTGCCTACGCTTGACATTGTAAATGCCGAGAAAAGGAAGGGAAGCATACCGCCGATGAAGAGACCTACGACAACCTTAGCGTCGAGTATGCTCATACCGTTTTTGCTGATTCCCGTTGACTCTGCAAAGGAAGCGAAAAGCGCGAGCGCAGTAAGAGCAGCCGAGCCGATTGCGAAGCCCTTGCCGATAGCGGCAGTTGTATTACCTACGGAGTCGAGCTTATCGGTAATATTTCTTACGCTCTCGTCGAGCTCGCTCATTTCGGCGATACCGCCCGCGTTGTCGGCGATAGGACCGTAAGCGTCAACTGCGATTGTCATACCTGTTGTTGAGAGCATACCTACCGCAGCAAGAGCGATTCCGTAAAGGCCGAATACCTTATAGGAAATGAGTATTCCGATACAGATAAAGAGAATAGGCATCGCGGTTGATTTCATACCGACGGAAAGACCGCTGATTATGTTTGTAGCAGAGCCGGTTTTTGACGATTCAGCGATTTCCTTAACGCTCTTATATTTTTCAGATGTGTATATTTCGGTAAGCTTACCGATAATTGTTCCTACCGCAAGTCCCGCTACGGTACACCAAAAGCCTTTTAACGAGCCTAAAACCGTTTTGCTTAATGCAAAGGACGCTATTAATACGATCGCCGTAGTTATGTATTCTCCGATGTTAAGAGATTTCTGGGGGTCCTTGCTCTTTGAATTAGCAACTATAATTGTTGAAATTATGGAAGCGATTATACCTACCGCGCAGAGAACGAGCGGGAAAATTGCGCCCTTGATTTTATCCGACGAGCCGAAGTAGGCGAAGGAAAGGGTAATAGCCGAAATAATCGAGCCTACGTAGCTTTCAAAAAGGTCTGCGCCCATACCTGCAACGTCGCCTACGTTATCGCCTACGTTGTCGGCGATGGTAGCGGGGTTTCTCGGGTCGTCCTCGGGGATACCCGCCTCAACCTTACCAACAAGGTCAGCGCCTACGTCAGCCGCTTTGGTATATATACCGCCGCCGACACGCGCGAAAAGCGCGATTGAAGAAGCGCCGAGGCTGAAGCCCGTAAGAATATTAAGCTGCTGAGGAGCGTCAAGAATACCGGGCTTTGTAAGGCAGACAACAAGCGCAAAGATAGCGCCTACGCCTATTACGCCGAGGCCTACTACGCTCATACCCATTACGGCGCCGCCTGAAAAAGCAACCTTAAGCGCGGGGGAAAGACCGCCGTCCTTTGCCGCCGCGGCGGTTCTTACGTTAGCCTTTGTAGCTACCGTCATACCGAAGTAGCCCGCAAGCGTTGAAAACAGCGCGCCGACGATAAAGCATACCGCGGTAAGAGGATTGATTGCAAAGGTAATTGCGATAAAGAGAACGATTGCAAAGATAATAAGAATCTTATACTCTGCGAAGAGAAACGCCTTAGCGCCCGAGGCGATATTGCCGCTTATCTTCTTCATTCTCTCTGTTCCCGCATCCTTCTTGCTTATAGAGCCAGCCAGGTATAAGGCGAAGCAAAGGGCAATAAGTCCCGCGACGGGTGTGAGTATTGCTAATATAGTATCAAATTTTGTCACTGATAATCACTTCCTTGAAATCTGCTTATATATAACGGTTATTCGGAATCAGAATTGTTGAGTCCTGCTTCTGCCTGAGCGGCGTTAATCTTCTCCTGCTCCTTAAGACGTTCGGCGCGGATATCCGCAAGCTCAACAATCATTTCCTGCTGAAGCTTACCGTGAATCGGATAAAGGATAAACGATACGCCGTATAAGCCTCTCGCAAGAGCGGGAAGTACGCAGAATACAGTCCAGATTCCCTGAAGCATTTTCGGGTCGGTCTGGGGAATAGCGTTTCCGAGAGAGTCGGTAAGAGGAATGTAGTTAATCCACGTAAGAACCATACCCGAAAGCCATCCCGTAATTGAGGTTGCAAGCTTAATGAAATAGCCCTGAACCGTAGTAACGAGCGCCTCGTTTCTCAGACCGTGCTTCCATTCCATCCAGTCGAGAGCCTCCGCCGTAAGAATCGGGTTTGCAACCTGAATAATCTTATTCGGAAGACCGCAGATTGTAAGACCGAAGATTACGAAAGCAAGATTGAAAATCTTATTCTGCTCAAAGGTCTGACCGAACGGGTGGTAGCCTATAATGTAAAGTCCCATATATGCTACGAAGCCGAAAACTCCCGCGATAATAGCGGTAAGCCTTGCGCCGAGCTTCTTAACCATTTTTGCTGCAAGGGGAACCATAACGTAGTTCGGGATGCCCGTAAAGAGTCCACATATAGTCTGGTTCATAAGCGAGCCCGAGTTATTGAGCCAGAAATACTGCTCCGACGAGCCGCCGACCGCCTTGAAGTTATTGAAGAATTCTGCAAGAATTGTAACGAGAAGCGGTCTGTTTGAGAAAATGTTTTTAATACTTTCAAGAACGGAGGTTTCGTTCATCTCCTCACGGCTCATAAGAGGAACTCTTTCTCTCATATTAAAGAAGCCGAATACGGAGAACGCCGCGGCAAGAATCAACATAAAGTAAGCGAAGCCGCTGTAAATACCTACCATTGTAAACTTTGAGCTGATTTTCGGGAGAAGCGTTACAAGAACGGGTACGAGCGACGGAAGCCACGTTCCGAAAAGCTCGAAGAACTTTGTAATCGTAATAAGATTATTTCGTTCGTTCGTGTTGGGAGTTATGTTGTATATCATAAGTCCCCACGCGCCAAAGTAGCTCATACCGAGGCCGTATATTATGATAGCCGTAGTAGCCCAGAAAATTTTAAAACCTGAGGTAAGGTGACCTCCGGGAACGGTGAACATCATATATCCGCCTATCAGCCATAGCGGAAGGGGAAGTATGAAGAAGGGTCTTACACGTCCCCAGCGTGTTCTTGTACGGTCTATAATCAGTCCTGAAATCGTATCGTCAACCGCGTCGTAAATTGAAGCGATAAGATTGATATTTGCATATGCAGTCGTATTCAGTTTTAAGAACTGAATCATAAAGAATTCCTTAAACGCCGAGGTAAACTGGCCTAAATTCTTCTGTCCGAAATTGACAAGAACATAGGCGGCGATTTCCTTAGGCGTGAGGTAATTCTTTTTAGTATACGCAAGCTTATCAAGCTCGGCTTCAACCTCAGCGGTAAGGTTCTGAGTAGTTGCTGCGTCAGCCAAATTAATCCCTCATTTCCGAAAGGATAGCTGTATAAGCGTACAGTTATCCCAATTGTATAACATTAATATACTATCATAATAAAACTTTTAAATCAATAGTTTTGACAGTAAAAATTAATTTTATCATTAATATTATATAAAGGTTGACAAGAGGTTAAAAACAAGATAAAATAACTATGATTACGGTATTTTTCCAAAACAAATTTTTTGATGAGGTATTGCATATGGCAAGTAAATGTCCTAACTGCGGAAGAGTTCTTAAATGGTACGATTTTAAAGCCGAATGTAAGGATTGCGGCGTAAGTATTCCCAACTTTAACTGGGAGGCAAGGCTTGAGGAAGACGCCGAAAGAGCCGCCGTAAAATCCGCGAGCTTTAACCGTACGATGGGTATGTTTAAGTATTCCGTATGGGGAACGAAGCTCAGAATCGCAAGAATTATTCTTTCTTTCATTCCGATTATAGGCTATATCGTTCCGTGGTACGCTTTTAAAAGCGAGGGCGAATCGCTCGGAATCGACGTAATAGGGCTTTTTACCGACGGAAAGTCTCTTATAGATTTCTTTAAGAGCTTCTTCGGAAATATGAATCTCTATTTTGAAAATATGGCGTTTGAAAATTACAGCGGCCCCGTAACGTATATTTCGCTCGGCGTACTGTTTATGGTACTTTGCCTGCTGTTTGCGGTTATTGCGTTTTTTATGATTCTTATAAGAAACAAGAACCCTAAATCAAAAACGATGGTAATTTTCGACTGTCTGAGTATTGCCTCATCGGTTGTATCCATTATTATGTTTACTCTCGCCGTTAAGGGCGCGGCAACTTATACCGCCTTTTCTCTCGGTGAAATGCCGTTTTACAGTATGACGGGCAGCTTAGGCTGGGGATACTTTGTAGCCTTGGGGCTTCTCACGGTCGCGCTTGTTGCAAATATCCTTGTAATGAGAGCTCCCGCAAAGACTCACGACGAGCTTGAAGAGGAGCGCCTTAAAAAGAAGGCTGAAAAGGAAGAGAAGGAAAAACTCGAGGAAATCCGTAAGGAAGAAGAGCGGATAGAAAAGGAAAGAAAGGCCGCCGAGGAGCAGTCTAAAATTGTAGAAGAGGCGAGAGCTAAGCTTGAAGCGGATAAAAATAAAAGGAAAGACTAAAAGTTAAAATGAAAGAAAAAGCACTTAAAGTAAAAAAAGAAATACCCAAAAAAGAAAAAGTTGCTAAAATACTCTGGATAGTATTTACCGTGATTTTAGCGCTTATGATATTCTTCAGATTTATTGCCCCTTCAATGCTTGTCTCGGGTAACCGAACGGCGGTAAGGGCTGTTGCCAATATAGCGTTTAGTATTATGGATGAATCGATAGAATATACTAACGAGAAGGGCGAAACCCATAAATATTATATTTCTCTTGATAACGATTATTTCAAAAAGGGCTCAAAAAGTACTACTCCCATTATGATTGAAAGGGAGGAAAACGACGGAAGCCGAACTAAGTTCAACGACGAAAACTTTAAGCCCGAAGCCGATAAGGATTTCGGCGACGAACGTTTTGCGGTTATAGCAAGATTCGCCAATAATCTTTCGGAAAAATTCGGCTTTGAAGTATACGACTTAGAGAATATGAACAGTAACGAGGAAAAGGAAAGCCCGATTAAAATTGATTTAATCAAGCGTGTTACAATGGATATATTTATCTTTTATCTGTTGTTCTATATAGGCTTTTCAATATATGCTTATTATCAGATATGGAGCAGGAAGTACGACGAAAAGCTTGCGCTTGAGCAGGAGGCTAAGGAGCTCAACGAGGAATACCAGAAGGGTGTTTCAAAGGAACAGGCTGAGCTTAACCGCAGACCGAAAAAGCTGACTAAAAAACAAAAAAGAGAAATGAATAAAAAATAAAAAAAGACGGTCATTGACCGTCTCTTTTTTTGCTTTACAGAGCATCTTTTGGGCAGTTTTTTACACATTCCATACATAAAATACATTCCGTTGCGTTTTTTCTTTTTCTTGAATTATCCGTAACGTCTACGTCCATAGGACATACCTTTTTGCATTTGCCGCAGCTTATGCATTTTTCCTTATCGCATCGTATTCTGAAAAGTGAGAAATAGCTCATCGGTTTCAGAAATACCGTAACGGGACAGACGTATTTGCAAAACGCTCTGTTATCCTTAAATGCGTAAGCCATAGCTATTCCTGCGGCGTAGTATACGATATTTCCTATAATGAATGCCAGGAACATTATACGCTCAATGTTTCCGACCTTTGAGAGAAACAGCGCAAGAACGAAAATAAGCGAAAGAGCGAAGGTTATGTATCTGATAAAGCCCAGCTTTTTTCTCGGCTTTTCGGGAATCTTATACGGAAGAAAATCAAGAACCATAGCCGTCCAGCACGCGTAGCCGCACCAGCCTCTTCCGAAAATGAGCGGACCGAAAATTTTAGCTACGGCGTAGTGAATTGTCGCCGCCTCGAACACGCCCGTAAAGAGATAGTACCAAAAGCCTTCAATCTGCATATTTTCATTACAAAACAAGCCGAGATAGATAAGCATATAAAGCCCTACAAGAAGCTGAACAATCCGCCTTGCGTGCTTGTATTTTTTTATGAAGAGAAATACGCCGAGCGATATTGAAAGCCCTATATAGCTGAAATTGAAAAGATAGAATATATTATCCTTTGTAAGCCATAGTGTTACGGCAACCGCCTCAAATACCGCGAGCATAATCAGAGGAAGAAAATTCTTTTTCATTTTTTAGTTTTCCTTAGGCTTTTTCATTGTAAGAGAGATACGTTTTCTCTTAACGTCAACGTCAAGCACCCAGACAGTAACAATATCTCCGACCTTTAAAATATCCGAGGGGTGCTTTATATATCTGTTTGTAATCTGGCTGATATGAACGAGTCCGTCCTGATGAACTCCTACGTCAACAAAGGCGCCGAAATCTATAACGTTTCTGACAGTTCCTTTAAGTTCCATACCCGCCTTTAAGTCCTCAATTCCCATAACGTCGGTTCTGAGAAGCGGCTTGGGAAGCTCGTCACGCGGATCGCGTCCGGGCTTTGAAATCTCGGATACAATATCCGTGAGAGTCGGCTCGCCTATTCCGAGGTCAGCCGCGAGGGCGGACGTTCCGAGAGTCTTTACCTTTAACTGAAGGGTAGCCGTATTGCCTGCGCGAACGTCGCCGTCCTCAATCCCGCAGAGTTTAAGAAGTCTTTCGGCCGCCTCATAGCTTTCGGGGTGTACGGCGGTATTATCGAGTACGTTCTTACTTTCTGCAACTCTTAAAAATCCCGCGCATTGCTCATACGCCTTAGGTCCGAGCTTTGCTACCTTAAGAAGCTGGCTTCTTGAGGAGAACGCGCCGTTATCCTCGCGGAATTTAACTATGTTCTTAGCTATCGCTGAGGTAACTCCTGCAACGCGTGAAAGAAGCTGAGGCGAGGCGGTATTAAGGTCAACGCCTACCGAGTTTACGCAGTCCTCAACAACGCCGTCAAGCGCGTTGTTAAGCTCCTTCTGGGGCATATCGTGCTGATACTGACCTACGCCGATTGCCTTCGGGTCTATCTTAACGAGCTCAGCGAGCGGGTCCTGTAATCTTCTTGCGATTGATACCGCAGAACGAAGCGAAACGTCGTAATCGGGAAATTCCTCGGCGGCGAGCTTTGAAGCGCTGTAAACCGAAGCGCCCGCCTCGCTTACTACCATATAGGTAATACCGCAATCAAGCTCTTTAATCAGTTCTGCTGCGAATACCTCTGTTTCGTGCGACGCCGTTCCGTTTCCGATAGCGAACATCTTTACGTTATATTTTTTGACGAGCGCTGTAATTTTCTTTTTTGCCTCATCAATCTTACTGTGAGGAGGGGCGGGGTAGATAACGCCCGTATCAAGCACCTTTCCCGTACCGTCAATTACCGCTACCTTACATCCCGTTCTGTAACCGGGGTCAAGACCTATCGTAACGTTACCCTTGACGGGAGGCTGCATAAGAAGCTGTCTCGTGTTTTCAGCGAATACCTTGATTGACTTTTCGCACGCGCCGTCGGTCAGCTCGTTTCGTATATCCCTTTCAATCGAGGGGAAGATAAGACGTGAGTATGCGTCGTCTATCGCTTCGATTACCTCGTCGGTGGACGAGGTGTTGTTTTTACAGTAAATACTGTAAAGAATATCGGTTGCAACGGTTTTGTCAAAGTCGATTGAAACCTTTAAAAAGCCCTCTTTTTCGCCTCTGTTGACGGCGAGAACTCTGTGGCGGGCTACCTTGCTTACGGGTTCGCTGTATTCCTTATACATCTCGTATACGCCGAGCTCTTCCTGAGCGCCCTTAACGTTGAGAATACCCTGTGATTTTACGGCGTAGCGTATAAGCTTTCTGCCCTTCGGGTCGTCTGATACCGTCTCTGCGATAATATCTCTCGCGCCCTGAAGAGCGTCTTCAATGCTTTCAACCTCTTCGCTGAGATAATCCTTCGCCATAATTTCGGGTGAGGGAGAGCCCTTTTCCTGCGCAAGAATTGCGTCGGCAAGCCCCTGAAGTCCTTTAGCCTTGGCAACCGAGGCTCTCGTCTTTCTCTTAGGTCTGAACGGACGGTATATATCCTCAAGTTCAGTCATAGTCTTTGCGTTTTCTATCGACCTCATTACCTCGTCGGTCATAAGCTCCTGCTCGGTTATTGAAGAAATAACCTTTTCCTTCTGCTCCTCAAGATTTCTGAGATAGGCGAGACGGTCGTTCATCTCACGGAGAAGCTGGTCGTCGAGCGAGCCCGTAGCCTCTTTACGGTAACGCGCGATAAAGGGGATAGTGTTTCCGTCGTCGATTAACTCAACCGTGTTTTTAACCTGCCACGGTTTAAGATTAAATTCTGTTTCAAGCTGTTTTAAAATATCCATACTCACAGTCCTTTTCAAAAGAATAAATCTATTTTATCAAATTTTAAACAACTTTTCAATATGTATTGAAATAATAAAATTTTCGTTGACAAAATATACTATATATGCGATAATTTAAGTGTTATAATTAAAATAATACTGATATGAAACGGAGATAATTATATGTGCGGAATTATTGGATATACAGGTTACAGCGAGGCGAGAGGAATTCTCTTAAAGGGACTCAAAACTCTTGAATACCGCGGCTACGACAGCGCGGGTATCGCTGTATTTCATCCCGATTTTAACGAAAACCTTGTAACTAAATGCGAGGGACGCGTTGAAAAACTTATGGAAAAAACGGGCGACGTTAAGGGCGTATGCGGAATAGGTCATACCCGCTGGGCAACCCACGGCGGCGTTTGCGACGCTAACTCTCATCCCCATAAGTTCGGCAAGGTAACCCTTGTTCACAACGGAATTATAGAAAACTACGCCGCTATTACAAATCAGCTTGGTATTGCCTCAAAGCTTCGCTCCCAGACCGACTCTGAGGTTGTTGCCGCGCTTATAGACAACTACTATGACGGAGACCCGAGAAAGGCTATTATCAGCGCCGTTAAGGAGCTCAGCGGAACCTTCGGACTTGCAATTATGTTCGACGATATTCCGAACGAGATTTTTGCGGTAAGAAACGTATCCCCGATTATCTGCTGTCAGAACGAGGACGGCGTATATATCGCGTCTGATATTATGGCTATCGGCGAGTACAGCGAGGATTATTTCGTTCTTCCCGAGTTTTCTGTTGCTCATATTACTAAGGACAGTATTGATATAGTTGACTTTAATCTTAATGAGATTAAGCCCGATATGCTCAAGCTCGACTGGGATATTAAAAACAGCGGTAAAAGGGGTTATCCTTTCTATATGGAAAAGGAAATTATGGAGCAGCCCGAGGTTATTACAAAAACTATCGAGTCAAGAATTAAGGACGGAAAGCCCGATTTTTCCGAGGAAAAGGTTGACGACAGTATCTTTACCGAATGTGATAATATTACGGTTATCGCCTGCGGTACGGCTATGCAC
>CAMVRG010000029.1 GCA_947169815.1 uncultured Clostridia bacterium
GTTCTCAAGGTCGGCGATAATATCACTACCGACCATATTATGCCTGCGGGCGCTAAGATACTTCCCTACCGTTCAAATATTCCCCATCTCTCTCAGTATTGCTTCGGCGTATGCGACGAGACCTTCCCCGAGAGAATCAAGGCTGAGGGTAAGGGCTTCGTTATCGGCGGTGCTAACTACGGTCAGGGCTCGTCGCGTGAGCACGCTGCGCTCGTTCCGCTTTATCTCGGAGTTAAGGCGGTTATTACAAAGAGCTTCGCACGAATTCACGTTGCAAACCTCGTTAACGCGGGAATTCTCCCCTTTACCTTTGAAAACGAGGCTGACTACGATAAGATTTCTCAGGGCGACGAGCTTGCTCTTGAAAACATCCGCGACTGTATTGAAAACAGCAAGCCCGTAGTTCTTAAGAACATTACAAAGGGCGAGGAATACGCTCTTGATTCCTCACACCTTTCAGAGCGCCAGAGAGCTATGCTTCTCTGCGGAGGGCTGCTTGACTATACAAGAGAAATGAACAAATAAAGGAGAAGGCTATGAACGAAATTGATAAGAAAGCCATTGACGAGGCTGTAGAAAAGTTCAGAGGACTTATGGAAACTCAGCTTGAAAGAGCTAAGAGAATTAAAGAGGACAAGGAGTTTACGGACTATAAAAACCTCGATAAAATAATAATCGGTATCTGCGGCGGCGACGGCATAGGTCCGATTATTACGAAGGAAAGCCAGCGAGTTCTTGAATTTTTACTTAAAGACGAGGTTGCCTCGGGTAAGGTTGAATTCAAGGTAATCGACGGACTTACTATCGAAAACAGAATTAAGCACCTTAAGGCTATACCCGACGACGTGCTTGAGGAGCTCAAGGCGTGTCACGTTATCCTTAAGGGTCCGACAACTACTCCCCACCAGGGCGACGGTATGCCGAATATTGAAAGCGCTAACGTTGCTATGAGAAAAGCGCTCGACCTCTTCGCAAATATGCGTCCCGTCAAGGTCCCCGAGGAGGGTATCGACTGGACCTTCTTCAGAGAGAATACCGAGGGTGGCTACGCGGTAGGCTCATACGGAGTAAATATTACCGACGACCTTGCGGTCGACTTTACCGTAGCGAGCGAGGAGGGCTGCGAAAGAATTGCCCGTCTTGCTTATGAATACGCAAGAAACAACAAAAAAGAAAAGGTATCTATTATAACCAAGGCTAATATCATTAAGACAACCGACGGAAAGTTCCTCAACATAGCGAAGAAGGTAGGCGAGGAATATCCCGAGATTATTACCGACGACTGGTTTATTGATATTACTACCGCAAAGCTTATCGACCCCGCAAGAAGAAAGGATTTCAAGGTATTCGTTCTTCCGAACCTCTACGGCGATATTATTACCGACGAGGCCGCTGAATTCCAGGGCGGCGTAGGAACCGCGGGAAGCGCGAACATAGGAAAGAAATACGCAATGTTTGAGGCTATCCACGGCTCTGCGCCCCGTATGATTACCGAGGGAAGAGGAAAGTACGCAGACCCCTGCTTTATGCTTCTTTCTCACATAGGCTATCAGGCTCAGGCTGACGCGCTTGAAAAGGCGCTTGACAAGTGTATGTTCGAGGAGAAGAAGCTCACTATAACGGGAAGAGATACGGGCTGTACCTGCGAAGAATTCGGAAACTACGTAATGGATACAATTACCTCAATGAATAAGTAAAAAATCAAACGGAGTGAACTAAAATGAAAGAAGATATTTCAATTTCCGTAATTAAGCGACTCCCCAGATATTACCGTTTTCTTGAAAATTTAAAATCCAACGGCATTTCAAGAATAAGCTCTAAGGAGCTTGCCGAAAGAATGGGGCTTACCGCCTCTCAGATAAGACACGATTTTAACTGCTTCGGCGGCTTCGGTCAGCAGGGATACGGCTATAACGTACCCGAGCTTTACGAAAAAATCGGCGAAATCCTCTATGTAAATCACGAGCTCAAAACCGTATTAATCGGCGCGGGAAATCTCGGCAAGGCAGTAGCCTCGAAGATTTTTCAGCGCAGGAGCGGTTTTAAACTCATAGGCATTTTCGATAAAAACGAGGCGGTAGCAGGAAAGATGATAAGAGGTATTCCCGTAAGGCATATCGACTATCTTGAAAATTTCTGCAGGGATAACTCCCCCGTCTGCGCCGTAATATGTATTCCGTCAAACGATATGAAGGAACTCACCGACCTTCTCTGCCGTCTCGGAATAAAGAGCTTCTGGAATTTCTCAAACTACGATATCTCTATGGCTCATCCCGAGGTGCTCGTTGAAAACGTCCACCTTACCGACTCTCTTATGACGCTTAGCTATATTACCGAAACTAAGCTCGCTGAAAATGACGGAAAGGAGTAGGCTATGGAAAAAATCAGTAACAGAGAAATCGTCGACGTAGTAAGATATACGGATAACAAGATAATCGTAGTTGAAAAAAAGCCCGTTATAGAGGGCTCGGGATATAAGCCGAATTATTTTATCGTAAACGTTGATACACTTGAAAAGGAAGTTATTACAAAAAACGCGTATCTTATGAAAAAATTCGGTCCCTCATATCAGAGGATAACCGAAACGATTGCGAATTTTGTTCAGTGCGACGTCGCTATACTCAGCGACCGAAGCGTGTTTATTATCTTCCCGAACGGTCAGTGCGGTATGTTTGACTCAAACGGAAAGGTAATGTGGAACGATACGCTTTCTTATAACGGAAAGCCCGTTACCTCGCTTGCGCCTGACGGAAATTATATCTGGTGCTGCTGCAGGGAGGAAAACTGCGTTATCCGCTATTCGCTTCAGACTAAGCTCAGCGTAGATATAAGAATAGGCGCAAAGGAGGCTAAGACTTTTATTCTTCCCTCTTCGCTTTCGTCCGACAGAGATAATATCTACGTGTGCTGTAACTCGGCAAAGCTCAGAAGAATTGCAAAGAGCGACTTTACTGTAAGCGACCTCGGAGCGCCGATACCCGGGCTTCAGAAGTTTTACAGAATAAAGGACCACGCCCTTATCTGCACAACCGACGGAGCGTACATAGACTAAAAAAAGGCTGTAAGGGATTCCTTACAGCCTTTTTTTATTTTGATTTGACGCTTTTTACTGCGCTGTATTTTCCGTAGTATTTCTTACCGCGGAATTTAATATACGAGCGTACTCTGACGTAATACGTAACGCCCTTTGTAAAGTTTCTTCCCGTATAGGACGCGGAGGAGGCTTTTATGTTTTTCTTTGCGACAACATTCTTAAAGCTCTTGTCTCTCGCATATACGAGCTGATAACCCGCTACGCCCTTTTTCTTTTTCCACGAGGTTTTTATAAGCCCTCTTCCCGTTGAGGAAATAGCGGTAATCTTCTGCTTAGGCGGCTTACACCGCGCTCTTACAGGGGAGGAATATTTTTTCCATTTTCCGCCCTTATACGCTCTTACCCATATCTTATAAACGTTTCCCTTCGTAAGACCGTTAAGCCTTGCGGAATTTGTAGTTACGGTTTTTGAGAAGGTTGAGCCCTTGGTAACGTTTTGAATCTTTATATAGTATTTCTCGGCGCCCGAAACGCCCTTCCACGCAATTTTAATATAGGTAAGATTAGTTCCCTTAACCTTAAGTCCCGTAACGGTTGTCGAACCCGGGGACTGAGAAGACCCGGACTGCGAGGGCTGAGTTTCAGCCGCTCCCATATCGGTAAATACAGGGATATAAAAAGTCTTTTTCTCGCTGAGCTGATTTGCGTTACTGTATGCGTTATACCTTGATACCGCCTCGTGAGACGGCGCGTCGACATTTTGCATATATTCATGAGAATAAAGCATACCCGACGACTTATTTAAATTAAACTTTTCAAAGTAATTAGTATACTGATACTGAAGATATTTGTCCGAAAGATACGCCGCTCCGCCCGCGATAGTTTTCTGGGGGCTGGTCCACGGTCTGCCATAATTAAAGTAAGTAGTTCTCAGCGCCGACTTACGGATATATCCTACCGCGCCGTTTGTTGTATATGAGCCTGAATAAAGCTTGACCTTATAGTTTTTTCCGTAGGTTCCGATATAGACCATGCGCTGGCCGGAATTTATTGAGGTTTTAGTTCCGCTTCTCTTACCCGTTGAGGAATCGTACTTTGAATACATAGTAGTATCCTTACTTGCGAGAAGAAAGCCCGAAGCCCATTCAAGCCCGCTCATACCGCCGCTTGTAGCGCCGATACTGTAATAGTTGTATATACCCGTAAAGGGCTTTTTAGTACCTACTGTTCCGCTCGCGGAGGGCTTTGTCGCGCCGACCTCTTTAACGATACGCGAGGCGATATAATAAGCGCTTACGTCGTATGCCTTGGCGGCGTTCATTATAGCTTTTGAATATTTCAGCTTATTTCCCGACGAATCGGTATAATATACGGTCTTACCCTCGGTATTCACGTAGCTGATATTCGCTTTTTTCATCCAGGTATTTTTTATTATCGCTTCAACGCCGCTCTGCGTATGCTCGGCGTTGTACTTATTCGATTCAAACTGAAAGATATGCTTTTCGTCAAGCCAGTTTCTCGGGTCCATAAAATGCTTAACCGCCCATTCCGACGCGCAGTAGCAGCCCGAATACGGAGTTACGTAGCTTCCGTTTTTCTTACACTTTGAGCAGGAACAGAAATACTTACTGTCATAGCTTTTTTCAATTATCTGATTTCTGTGCGCCGAGCGCTCGCCGTTTACCGCGGCTGAAAGCGATACCCCCGTCTTATACGCCTTAAAGCTCCACTCGGGATATTTCTTATGAAGCACCGTAAGGTCGTCTATATAGCTTTCGGGAAAGCCCTCGCTTTTAAGTTTTTCCTTATAGGTCGCCGCGCTTGCGGTAAAGGTTGACGCAAGCGGCAGGGCAAGCATTATTAACGTAAGTAAAACTGAAATAATTCTTTTCATTGCATTAAAACTGTTAGGGCTGTTTTTCATTTTCCGCCCTCATTAATTTGTATATTAACTATATTAGAATACCATTTTGTAACCGTTTTGTCAAATTAGGGGAGTTTTTCCATAAAAAAGATGTCGAATTTGCTTGAATTTTATCATAAAATCTTATATAATGTAATATAAAGGAGGAGTAAATATGTACGATAATTCAAGCGGATTATACCCCTCGGCAAACGAGATAAAAAATAGCATCAAGAAAAACATAGTCGCTCTCAGAAAAAAGAACAAGCTTAAAATGAGAGAGGTTGCAAGAGCAATCGGCGTTAACGAGAATACGTACAGAATATGGGAGGACCCTAAAAGAAGCTGTCCTAAGCCGTCGGATATAGTTAAGCTCGCAAAGCTGTATAACGTGAGCTGCGACTTTATTCTCGGAAGCGTCGCTCCCTCTCCCCGTCCGTCGGTTCAGGCGCCTAACGCATATAATCTCGACGAAGAAACGTATCTCAGCTCGCTCGACAGCTTCGAGAGGCTTCTTCTTCTGAGCGTACGCCGACTCAATACCGAACAGAAAAAGGACCTTATCGACGAGGTAAGAAAAATGCTTGATAATAACGAATAAAGAAAAAACGCTGTTTCAAAAGAAACAGCGTTTTTTTTAATATGTTGAACGCGTTGTGTAATTAACCTTACCGTTAACGGTACGCTTAAGCGTATAGGTTTTTCCGCTCTTATTAACGCTCAGATTAACCTTGGGCGCCTTAACCTTAAAGCTTACCCTGTACTGACACGTTATTTTTCCGTCCTTACAGCTCATTCTTATTTTAACGGGAGACTTAAGATTATTCCTGAATCTGAAATTCTCGCTTCCCCAGAATATAGCCGCGTCTCTTCCTACGGGACAGTAGGCAACCTTCTGGCTGTGCTGATAGCGCTCAACTATCGGGAAATTAGCAAGAAGCGCCGCATTGAACATCGTGCTTGCAACCTGACAGATTCCGCCGCCAACGCCGTCAGCGTGGGAGTTCGGACCTGTAAAAATAGTTGCGGGCTTATAGCCCTTAGCCTCAGTTCTCGGTCCTACCGTACCGTTAAACGAGAAGGTTTCGCCCGGGTTGAGTATCTTTCCGTCAATCGCCTTGCAGGCGAGCTTAAGGTTATTGGTTCTGTTGGGATTATAGGGATAAGAGGTAGTCTACCGTTTATATACTCTTCCGAAAATGCTCGACATCTTTACGCTCCAGGGACCGTAAACAGTCTTTTTCTTTCCGTTTTTGGTATAGTTTTTATACGCTCTTACCTTAACGAAATATGCATAGCCGTTATCGGGTACCTGAATGGTTTTTCCGTTTTTGGATGCCTTCGCCTTTACGGTCTTTACGCCCTTTTTCATCTTTCTGTCAAGCGAGTATTTTATCTGATATCCGCTCGGATTATAAACGCTCTCCCAATTTGCGTAAATCTTATTACCGTTTTTCTTTACTACGTAATTAAGCTGTACCTGCTTAGGCTTTGTGCAGGTAATATAAGCGTTGCTTCTGTCGCCCGTTACGGTCTTTCCGTCGTTAGTCTTATATGCAACAACGAAGAAATAATACTTAGTAGCGCTGTCAACGTCGTCAAGCGAAACGCTGTTTGTTCCTACGGCTTTAAGGAGTTTAAGGTTTTTGCCCGAGGCGTTGTCCGCCTTATATACTCTGTATCCGCTGACATTCTCTGAGGACTTTGAGTTCCATGTTAAATCAAGCGAATTCTGTTTAACGTTTTTCGCTTTAATTCCCGTTACCTTTGTAGGATAAACGTTGAACTCAACAATATCATTATCACAGAAATTGCCCTTACCCTTAATCTTAAGCTTGCCCGTCTTGTAGCCTGCCTTGTTATTTCCCGATACGGTATAGGTATAATCCTTATCGTTTACGAGCGCCTTATCATTATATGTAACGCTGAACTGAGGCTGAGAGCCCGCTCTCGTTCCCGATTTGACGGTAACCTTAAAGCTCTTATCGGTTACGCTTCTCGCCTTGACCTTAAAGGTCTTTGAAGCGTTTCCCGTATACCCGCCGATACCGCTTACGGTAATGGTTGCCGTACCTACGTTTACGTTATCAGTATAAGAAACGGTAAAATCCGTATCCCTGGTCAGCTTTGTATTACTGAGTTTAACAATAACAGCAGGCTGAATCTCCTCGCCTGTATAGGTATATTCTTCGTATTTCGTGGTAATTACTGCTTCGGAAATATCAACAGGCTCGGCAGCTATTGTAGTAACTCCGAAGAGGCTGCCCGCAATTAAAGCCGTTATAACCGCAAGTGTCAATACAATTTTTTTCATTTATCTTTCCTCCTATTTCTGACCGTAATAAGCATTCTTGCCGTGTTTTCTTAGATAATGCTTATTGAGAAGGTATTCCTCAATGCCTACGTCGCTGTCGCCCGAAAGGGTTGCAACGCTCTCGGTCTGGTACGCCATTTTAGCGACCTCTTCAAGAATAAGCGCGTTTTCAACCGCCTTGCTCTCGTCCTTGCCCCAGGTAAAGGGACCGTGGCGGTGGACTAATACCGCAGGACATTCCTCGGGCTTAATACCCCTTTTTTCAAATTCCTCGGCAATTACCTTGCCCGTATTAAGCTCGTATTCTCCGCTGACCTCTTCCTCGGTAAGCCCTCTCGTACAGGGTATATCGCCGAAGGCAAAGTCGGCGTGAGTTGTACCGTAAGCGGGAATATCGCGCCCCGCCTGGGCCCATGAAACCGCCCACGGAGAGTGGGTATGAACTATACCGCCGATTTCGGGAAAGCGCTTATACAGCTCAAGGTGAGTCGGCGTATCCGACGAGGGGTTGAGCTTTCCGAAAACAACGTTTCCTCTCAGGTCAACGATTACCATATCGTCGGCTGTCATTGTACTGTACGGCACGCCCGAGGGCTTTATAACAACGAGCCCGCTTTTTCTTTCGATAGCGGAAACGTTACCCCACGTAAGCACAACGAGATTATAATCTACAAGCTTTAAATTAGCTTCAAATACTTTCTGTCTCAGTTCCTTTAACATATTCACACTCCAAGCCTGTATGCAACGTCGTTATAAAACAGCTCTTTTCTGAACTGATTGATTTCGGTATCCTTATTGATATGAATAAATTCAATTCCCATAATCTCGGCAAAATCTCTCATATGCTCGGCAGTAAGAGTATATGAAAGCACGCTGTGATGAGCGCCGCCTGCGTAAATCCAAGCCTCGGCAGAGGTCTGAAGACACGGAAGCGGTTTCCACAATACGCCCGCGACGGGAAGCCTGGGCATAGCATTTTCCTGCTTTTTACACTCAACGTCGTTTACTATCATTCTCAGTCTGTCGCCCATATCTACAAGTGTAACGACGATAGCGTTGCCCGTCTGAGCCTTGAACACAAGTCTTGCGGGGTCCTCTCTGTCGCCTATGCCGAGGGGATGAACCTGAATTTTAGGCTTTTCGCCCGCGATAGTCGGACAGACCTCAAGCATATGCGAACCGAGAAGCATTTCATTATTCGGCTCAAAATGGTACGTATAGTCCTCCATAAAGGCTGTACCGCCGTCCATACCCTCGCTCATAAGCTTCATAAGTCTTGTGAGCGCAGCGACCTTCCAGTCGCCCTCCGCTCCGAAGCCGAAGCCCTGGCGCATTAAATCCTGAGCGGCAAGTCCGGGAAGCTGTCTTAATTCCTGTAAGTCCTCGAAATTGGTGTGGAACGCTCCGAAGCCCTCTTTAACGAGGAACTTTTTAAGAGCAACCTCTTCCCTCGCCTGATATCTTACGGCGTCAATATTATCGGTATCCATAATATAGTTTTCGCTGTATTCCGCCATCTGCACGTCAATTTCCTCTTCGGTTACGGCGTTTACCAGCTTAATGATATCGCCTACTCCGTAATGGTCAACCTGCCATCCGAGCTTAATCTGAGCCTCAATCTTATCGCCGTCGGTTACGGCAACGTTTCTCATATTATCGGAAATACGAAGAACTCTGAGCTTTCTAGACTCGTTAGCACCGACTGCCGCTCTCATCCATACGCCCATCTTATTCCGGAACGTTTCGTCCTTCCAGTAGCCTGCTATAACCTTCTGTCTGAGTCTCATACGCGCGGCGATATAGCCGTGCTCTCTGTCGCCGTGGGCGGACTGATTAAGATTCATAAAGTCCATATCAATTTCGCCCCACGGGATATCACGGTTGAACTGAGTATTAACGTGAAGGAAGGGCTTTTCAAGCGCGTTAAAGCCCGCTATCCACATCTTAGAGGGAGAGAATGTATGCATCCACGTTATTACGCCCGCGCACTTTGTGTCCGTATTAGCCGCCTGCATTATATCAAGTATTTCCTTAGCGGTCTTGACGCAGGGCTTTGCAACAACTCTGCACGGGAGCTTTTCGCTCCACTCCTTCGCCATCTCAGCCGAATGAGCGTCGATAGTCTCAAATATATCCTCGCCGTAGAGGAACTGAGTTCCGACTACAAACCAGAATTCATAATCCTTAATGCTCATAATCTCTCCTTAAATATTTTCATATGCCGCCTTTTCAACGGCAATAGCCTTTTCGTACTTTTTCATATATTCCTCAAAGCCCCGAACGTCGTTTTCGTCGGGCGCGATAGTTGAACTTTCGCACTCAGCGAATACCTTACCGTTAAGGAAGCTTTCAAGAGTCATATTATTATATCCGAGATAGGATGCAAGTACAGCCGCGCCCCACGCGCCGCCCTCGCCCGCAGTTTTCATAACGGATACGGGAGCGTTCATAGCGCCCGCCATTAACTTCTGACCTACGACGGGGGTTTTGAAGAGTCCGCCGTGGCCGAAAAGCTTATCAATAACTACACCCTCTTTTTCAAGTATTTTCATTCCGAGCTTGAGAGTAGCCATCGTACTGAATATCTGAGCCCTGAAGAAATTCGAAAGAGTAAAGCCTGCGCCCTGAGAGCGGATAAATAGCGGTCTTCCGTCCTCGGTATGAGAAACGGGCTCGCCCGAGAAATAGTTAAAGTTTATGAGCCCGCCGCAGTCGGCGTCGCCCTCAAGCGCGCTATTGTATAAAAGGTCGTAAACCTGCGGCTTAGTGAGGTTACTGCCTGCCTTCGATGAAAATTCATAAAGCATATTAACCCAGTAATCAAGGTCGGTACAACAGTTATTACAGTGTACCATAGCAACGGGTTTTCCCGACGGAGTAGTTACCATATCTATTTCTTCATATACGTTTTTAAGCTGCTTTTCAAGAACGACCATCGAAAAGATTGAGGTTCCCGCGCTGACGTTACCCGTTCTTACCGTAACGCTGTTCGTAGCGGTCATTCCCGTTCCCGCGTCGCCCTCGGGAGGACAAAGCGGTATTCCCGCTTTAAGATTACCGCTCTCGTCAAGAAGCCTTGCACCCGCAGAAAGCACCTTCGGGAGAATATCTCTTATATCCCACGGGTATTTTTTAACGTTTTCAAGCGAGGAAAATTTATCAAGCATAGTAGCGTTATAATCATTAATTTCGCTGTCTATCGGGAACATACCCGAAGCGTCGCCAATGCCGAGAACCTTTTCTCCCGTCAGCTTCCAGTGAACGTAGCCAGCAAGAGTTGTGAAAAAAGCTATATCATTAACATGTTCTTCATTATTTAATATCGCCTGATAGAGATGGGCTATGCTCCACCTCTGAGGAATATTGAAGCCGAAAAGCTCAGTCAGCTCAGCGGCTGCCTCGCCCGTTATGGTATTTCTCCACGTTCTGAACGCGGCAAGGGGCTCGCCGTTTTTATCAAACGGAAGATAGCCGTGCATCATTGCGGAAAAGCCGATTGCCTTAAGAGTTTTAATCGGAGCGCCGAGGTTTTCGCAAAGCTCTTTATAAGCCGCTCTCAGACCGTCCCATATTTCGTCAAAATGGTAGGTCCAGACTCCGTTTTCAAGTCGGTTTTCCCAGGTAAAGCCGCCCGATTCTATCGGATTAAAGCTTTCGTCGATGAGAACAGCCTTAATTCTTGTTGAGCCGAACTCAATCCCGAGGGATTCGTTTCCCGTTAATACGTATCTTCCCATAATTCGTGCTTCCTTCATAATAATTCATTTTAATAATACAATATTTAGTAATATAAATCAATATATAAAATAGATTATTTTAAGAATTTTTCCACTCTTTTTTTGTACTTTTTTACATATATCAGAGTAAGCACGTGAATAAGCCTGTCGTAAGTGAAAAGTATTACATATCCCGCAAGAAGAAGAATAACTATTCCCCACACGCCGAACATATTATCAAACGGGACCCTGAACACGTAAACCATAATAAGCTCCGAGCCGACGGCGCCGATATTGAATATAATAAATTTAAGTATAATTCTGAGGAGCCTGCTGTTTAGCCTTTCAATATAAATCCGAATTATCGGATAGTAACCGCAGAACATTGTATAAAGTACCGCCGCGCCCTTGCTCGGAAGAAGAAAGAGGGCTAAAATACTTGTCGCAAGATAGACGCACAAAGACGACTTTTTCCCGAAGCTTTCGTTAGTTACAATAAGTAAAAGGCCGCAAAGAAGCGGCGAGGTATAATCAAGAATCCACAGCACGCTCGCAAGCGCAAGAAGCACAACCGACAGCGCGCACATAATCCCCGAAAAAGCAATTTTCACGTTTTTCCTCATCGCTTTTCACCCTCCTTTTTTTCTATGATTTTATAATAATTCATAATGTAAAATTTGTAAATAGTATGAATTAATCGTTAATTATTTTACGATTTTTTGTAACAGATATTTACTTTTTGAAATCAATATATTATAATAAACTAAATTATTATGCACTACTGTTTCTTTTATATATTAAAGGAGTTGTTTTACTTGAAGAGAAATATTGCGCTTATTCTTGCTCTTTCTGTTTTGCTTACAGGTGTATTCACCGCATGCAAAAAGAAGGAAGAAACCGGAAAAACAGAAAAAGAATCGGTTACCGCCGAAACCGCGGGCGGACTTAACGACAGCGATACCGAAATTGATTTTGTTGAAGTTGACGTAACCGATGAAAACGGCGAAACCGTAACCGACGAAAACGGTAAAGCTAAAAAGGAAGAGGTTCCCGTTGTTATAACAAGAAATAAAAAGACCGGCAAGCTTGAAGCTCACAGAATTGATAACGAGGGTAATACCAAAAAGGAGACTGTTCCCTATAAAGACCCCGACGACGATAACAAAGGCAATAAAGAAAAAACTACAAAGAAGAAGAAAACTACTAAGCCTACAAAGCCGACTTCAATGAAGACAACGGGCGGCGAAAAGCCGACTCAGCCCGAATCTTCAACTAAACAAACCTCGGGAGTTCCGACTACAAACTCAACGGGAACGCCTGTTTCGTTCAACGACACGGACGTTCAGAGGGTTAAGAAGATACTTGAGGTTCCCTATCTTTACAAGGCAAGCTATGAAAACGCTCAGGGCGTTCCGATTAGTATAGCAACTCACGCGGCGCTGTGGATGGCTGAAAAGGACGGCTTACAGCCCTCAACCTTCGCCTCGGGAACTATCGTACTCGGACTTTTCAAGTATTTCGGCCAGACCGTTGTAAACTTTAAATCAAAGTGTAACGACGCAGGCAACTCAAACATTAATTATAACGCCTCTAACGGAACCTTCGTAGTTTCTGACTTTGAGGTAAATGACCACAGCGTCACGATTAATAAAATCGAGGACCTCGGAAATAATTATTTCAAGGTAACGGGTAATGTATCAGGCGGCGGAAAGAGCCAGGTTATAGCGATTCTTCAGAAGAACAAGCTCGACCTTTCTCTCGGTTTCTCGGTTAAAGCGCTTAAATGGTCATAAGTATTTTAATACATAAATAAAAGGGTAGCTCAGCTACCCTTTTATTTATGCGATTTATTCGTAAACCTTTTCGCCCTTTTCAATTCTCATAATCTGGTCAACGCGCGTTGCGTGGCGGCCGCCCTCGAACTCGGTATTAAGAAATACGTCTACAAGCTCGATTGCAAGCCCTGCGCCTACAACTCTTGCGCCGAAGCACAGCGCATTAGCGTCGTTATGAAGCCTTGTGTATTTAGCGGAGAAATAATCGCTGCAGCAAGCCGCTCTTATTCCCTTTACCTTATTTGCCGCCATTGAGATACCTACTCCCGTTCCGCAGACGAGTATTGCCTTATCAGCCTTGCCTGCAATCACCATATCGCACGCCTTCTGAGCCGAAAGCGCATAATCATATCTTTCGGGAGAATAGCAGCCTGCGTCGATATACTCAATTCCGTTCTTTTTAAAATATGTTTCAATTATTTCCTCTTTAAGCGGAAAGCCCGCGTGGTCCGATGCAATAACTACCATAATTATTTCTCCTTTTTCTTAAGTTTCAGTTCCCGTTCAGCCTGCGACTGCCTCAGATATATCGGCATCAGCTCCTTTGCGGGAATTCTTTTTTTATTTTCAGCCGCCCTTGAAACGGAAACGGCGTTCTGATAAAGTCTTTCTTCTTCGGCGATAGAACAGTTTTCAAGCGCGATATTATCAAAGCAAAGCCGAGCTCCGTCGCCCGCTATAATTACGCTCTTAAACGCTTTAAGTTCCTCTCTGAGCGCGTCGAGTGAAATCGCCCTGTCGGGAGTCAGACGTTTTACCTCTTTTTTACTGACCTCAAAGAGCGCGTTATAAAACTGCATTCTTCTTGCGTCCATAACGGCGCAGACTATACAGTTCATACCTGCGAAATTATACGCTATGCTTTCAAGCGTAGAAATTGAAATACAGGGCGTACCGTACTTAAATGCAAGCCCCTTAGCGGTAGCAACGCCTATTCTCACGCCCGTAAAAGAGCCTGGCCCCGCGGTAATTGCAATCGCGTCCAGCGCGCCGTAATCGGTACCGCTCATAACCCTTTTTATCATAGGGAGAAGCGTTTCGCTGTGGGTAAGTCCCGTATTCTTAAATTCACTTTTAATAACCTTATCTCCGTCGGTCAGCGCGGCAGAAGCCGTAACCGCGGAGGAATCAAGAGAAAGAATCATAAGTTTTCCGCTTGCGCCTTTGTCATAATTTTAAAGCTGCGTTTATTCTCGCCGAGCTTATCAATCTTAATAATAACCGCGTCGTCGGGAAGAGCGCCGAAAATGTTTTCGCTCCACTCACAGAGGATATATGCTCCGCTGTCAAGAGCGTCGAAAAAGCCGCAGGAATACAAATCGTCCCATGTTTCGATACGGTACATATCGAAGTGATAAACCCTGCTTTCATTCCCTATATACTCGTTACATATGGAAAACGTAGGGGACGATACCTCGGCGTCAATTCCGAGCCCCTTTACAAAACCCGCGGTAAAGGCGGTTTTCCCCGCCCCGAGGTCGCCGAGAAAGCCGATAACGCTCCCCTTTTCAAGCTCCTTTGAAAGCTTTTTTGCGAGTGCCTCGGTTTCTTCACAGCTCTGACTTATATATTCCGTCATCAGAAAAGACCTACCGTATTTCCGTTTTCGTCAATATCAATTCTGAACGCCGAAGGAGATTTTGAAAGTCCGGGCATAGTCATTACATTACCTGCAAGAGCTACCATAAAGCCCGCTCCGTTTGAAAGAGAGGCGGAGGTAATCGTAATTCTGAAATTCTCGGGCTTGCCGAGGAGCTTCGGGTTATCGGAAAGGCTGTACTGAGTCTTCGCGATACAAACGGGCATATCGTTTGCGCCGAGCTTTATAAAGCCGTCGATTGCCTGCTTCGCTTCCTTAGTATAGTCAACGCCGTCAGCGCCGTATATCTCTTTTGCGATAGTTTCTATCTTTTCATATACGGGCATATTGTCGGGATAAATATGGTGGAAATTGTTTTCCTTTTCGCAAGCCTCGACAACCTTTTCGGCGAGCTCAATTCCGCCGTTTCCGCCCTCTGCAAAGCACTTTGTAACGGCGAAATCGGCGCCCTTTTCCTCACAGAAGGATTTAACGAATTCTATTTCAGCGTCAGTATCGGCGTAGAAATGGTTAATAGCAACAACAACGGGTACGCCGTACTTTTTAAGGTTTTCAATATGCTTTCCGAGGTTTACGCTGCCCTTCTTAAGCGCCTCAAGGTTTTCGCTCTTAAGCTCGTCCTTCGGTACGCCGCCGTTATATTTCATTGAGCGTACGGTAGATACGAGAACGATACAGCTCGGGGTAAGACCCGCGAAGCGGCACTTGATATCAAGGAATTTTTCAGCGCCGAGGTCTGAACCGAAGCCCGCCTCGGTAATAGTATAATCCGCAAGCTTAAGCGCAGCCTTGGTAGCTCTTATTGAGTTACAGCCGTGTGCGATATTTGCGAACGGACCGCCGTGCATAATTGCGGGAGTGTTTTCAAGAGTCTGAACAAGATTGGGCTTAATCGCGTCTTTAAGAAGAACGGTCATAGCGCCGTTTGCCTTAATATCGCGGCAGTATACGGGCTCTCCGTCATATGTATAAGCAACAAGGATATTACCGAGCCTTCTCTTAAGGTCGAATACGTCCTCGGCAAGACAGAGAATAGCCATAACCTCGCTCGCAACGGTAATTATAAAATGGTCCTCTCTCGGAACGCCGTTTATCTTACCGCCAAGAGAATTTATAATATTCCTCAGCGCGCGGTCATTAATGTCAAGGCATCTCTTGGCAAGAACCTGACGAGGGTCGATATTCAGCTCGTTACCCTGCTGAATAGAGTTATCGAGCATAGCGCACATAAGATTATTTGCGGAGGTAATTGCGTGCATATCGCCCGTGAAATGAAGGTTGATATCCTCCATAGGTACAACCTGGGAATATCCGCCGCCTGCCGCGCCTCCCTTAATTCCGAATACGGGACCGAGCGACGGCTCGCGAAGAGCAACGATTGCTTTCTTTCCGATTTTTTCCATAGACTGACCGAGACCGATAGATACCGTAGTTTTTCCCTCTCCCGCAGGAGTCGGGTTAACGGCAGTAACGAGAATGAGCTTTCCGTCCTTATTATTCTTAAGACGGTTGATAGCGCCCTCGGTAATCTTGGCCTTATAGTGTCCGTAAGGCTCGATTTCCTCGGGCGAAAAGCCTAATGAATCGGCTATTTCGGTAATGTTTTTCATTTTCGCTGCCTGAGCTATTTCAATATCAGTAAGCATAGTATTCCCCTCCGTTTTTTATTCAGTTATAGTATAACATAGAAAAGAATTAAATGAAATATTAAATTTAATTTATATGTTGAAAATTTAAGAGTAAAAATATATAATATATAGTGCAATTTGTACTAATAAGCGGAAAGGAGGAAGTAATGGAAAATACGGTTCAGAATCCAATAGAGAAAAAAACCTTAGCCGATTTTTTCAAGGGCTTTGATTTTATAGTTCTTCTCGCTGCGCTGAGTGCCTCTGTTTACGGCTTAACCCTTGTTTACAGCGCTACATATAAAAATCTTACCGACGGAAAGTTCATTACCTCCGACGTCCGCTCAATGCTCGTATCGGTACTGCTCGGCTTAATTATCGCAATAGTCGTTTCCAATATCGACTATGAGATTATAGCGAAGCTCTGGCCCGTAGCGGCGGCAGGGTGCGTAGGGCTTATGATTTTTACCTTCTTCTTCGGCGTTGCTCCGCCGTCCCGTCCCGACGCTAAATCGTGGCTCGACTTAAAGGTATTCTACTTTCAGCCGTCGGAGCTTTTAAAGGTTGGCTTTATAATTTCATTTTCATATCATCTTGATATAGTAAGGGATAAGATAAACGATATAAGAACGGTTATAGGACTTCTTGTTCATATTGCCGTACCCGTCGGGCTTGTGCTTATGACGGGCGACGCGGGAAGCGCGCTTATCTTCCTCATAATGTTTATCGGAATGCTCTTCTTCGCGAGAGTAAACTGGGGCTATTTCGTAGCGGGTATCTGCGCAATTATCGTCGGCTTTGTAGTAGCGTGGCGGCTCGGAATTAGAAGCGGACTCCAGCGGCAGAGAATTGTCGCTCTCTTCTACCACGACCACTTCCAGGACGGCCAGTACGAATTCGCCATGGCCCGCGCCGCGGTGGAGACGCGCCTGTCCTTCGCCGGCTTTGACGACGTTCAGGCGGGCATCGTCCGCTGGCCGATGAGCGTGATCCGCCTCGGATGTGC
>CAMVRG010000030.1 GCA_947169815.1 uncultured Clostridia bacterium
TTCTCTCGTATCGAGCATAACCTCGCCGCCTTTCAGCTTGTGTGAAAAGAGGAAGTCGGTATAGGGATGCCCCTGAATTAAGGTAACTATACTCGACGTTACGTCTCCGAGAGGAGTAAAATCTATATGCTTTTTGTTAAACTGCGCCGTAACCTCGGTCCCGTGAGCGTCGTCGGTTCTCGACTCTATTTTAAGCGAGCCGTCAGTCTGCTCTGCGGCAAGCTTTAACAGGGGAATACCGAGCCCCACGCTTCGGGTTGTTCTTGTCGTATAAAACGGGTCAATAACCGCCTTAACCGTCTCTTCGCTCATTCCGCAGCCGTCGTCTTTAATAGTAAGCGTAAGAACGTCGTCGCTTTCTTCAATGAGTATCTGAGTAAGCGTTGACCCAGCTTTAACCGAGTTTTCGGCAACATCTAATATGTTAAGTGATAATTCTTTCATAGGCTTTTTAGCTTTCTGAAAAGCTCTGCTCTGATTTCGTCAGGACTGCCGCTCTGAGTATCAATCTCAATAAAGCTTTCCTTATCTCTTATATCGGTAAGATTATGCGCGTCGGAGCTTACAATAATCAGTCTGTCGCTGAGATTGTACTTTGTAACATATTCCTCAATCATTTCCCGACGGTTGATTTCCGCGATGTGAAAGTCGGGAGTTTCGGGGAAGGTACCGAGTACGGATATTATACCGTTTGACTGTCTGTCAATGTGAGCGGGATAACAAATCCCGTCAAACTGAGTTACAAGTTCAAAGGCGCCTTCAAGCGATAAGTCAGTAGCTACCGAGAGATAATACTTCTCCTCGCCGATAACGCTGTCTTCTTCATCAAGAATATACTGATTACCGAAGATGTCCGTTCTGTTTTCAATAAGTGTTCTGTGCTTGAGAAGCTCGCCGTCAAAGGCAACTGCCGTATCAAGCCTCTCAAAAAGACATACAACGTGAATATCCTCAGCCGTTGTAAGTTCGCACCCCGCAACGGGAACTATTCCGTATCTTTCGCACGCCCTGAAGAAGGCGGGACAGTTTTTGCAGGTGTTATGGTCGGTAAGCGCAATCATATCAAGACCGCAGAGCTTAGCCATACCTGCGATATTATTAGGAGTGTTGTCGTCGTCTGCGCAAGGCGAAAGACAGGAATGAACATGAAAGTCGTAATAATATCTTTTCATTAAACTTTACCGATAAGGCTTGAAGCCGTTTCAAATGAGGGCAGGGAAGATTTAAGAACGTTAATCCCTTTATCAAGGGCAGTGTTCTTAATCTCCTCGTCAAGAGAAACGCCCTCGGCGAGAATAACGCAGGAAACGTCTGAAAGCGAGGCAACCGCGATAACGTTTATGTTAGACATTATTGTTATCCACGCGTTGTCAAAGCCCGCTCTGCCCATAACCCAGCTCAGAAGGTCACCGATATAAGCGCCGTTAACCTCTCTGTCTGGCTCGGGCATACAGATTGCTTCAAAACCGCATTGAGCGCAAAGCTCCTTAACCGTCATCCTCTTCGTCCTCCTTGTCATTAATGCTTCTTTGAGCAATAGGACACGCCGCGGCTCTCGTCTTGCCCTTTATCACGTCCTCAGCGAACGCTCTGCAGTTAGGCGCGCCGCAGGCTCCGCAGTCAATATTCGGAAGAAATGCTTTAAGCTTCTGAATATCAGCCATCATACGCATCGATTCCGCAAGGTTGTCCGAAAGCCTTGTGATAGGCGCATATTCGGGCAGCTCGTTAAAAACGTAATCGTCGGGTATGTAATCAGAGGAATTAATTGAATTTCGCGATACGGGAAGCCCGTGTCTTAGCCCCTGAAGCCTCGCCTTAGCGATAAACGGATTCTGCATAGTCATAACTCCGCCTACGCAGCCTCCGGGACAAGCGTTGAGCTCGATAAATTCAAGCGTGGGGATATTTCCGTTTTCAACCTGGTCGAGAACTCGGATAACGTTTTCAATTCCGTCAGCGGCGAGATACTTTTCGTTGAATATCGCCGTAGCCTCTCCGCCAGAGCTCGCCCAGCCTATTCCGATAATTCCCGATTCGCAAAGAGGGGCGATATCGCTTCCGTATTCCATTTCGTTTATCAGTTTAAAGTAAACGTCCGAAATGGATACAACCTCGTCAACGTTGCTTTTATAATCCGCAAAGCCGTTATTTACGTAGCTGACCTTAGCGGGGCAGGGGGAAATAAAGCATATTCCAATATCATCCTTTTTTAATTCGGGATGCTCCTGCTCGGCTTTTCTTCTCGCAAGCTTTGCCGCTATCTCCATAGGCGGAAGCATATGAAGAATGTTGCTTGAAAGCGACGGAAAGCGGAGAGCTATAAGTCTTACTATAACGGGACAAGCGGAGGAAATAATCGGTTTTTTAATTCCCTCGGTTTTAAGGTATAATCTCGTATATGCCGAAACAAGCTCGGCAGCCTTTGATACCTCAAATACGTCGTCAAAGCCTATTTTCAATAATCCGTCAAGCACGTAATCAATATCGTCAAGATTATCAAACTGACCGTAAAGAGTCGGCGCGGGGAGAGCTATTTTGTATTTGAATCTGTCCATAGCCGAAAGCGATGAGCAAACCGCTTTTTTAGCCTGATGAGGACAGTTTCTTATACATTCTCCGCAGTCGATACATCTTTTATCGTTGATTACCGCGTGACCGTCTTTAATTCTGATTGCCTCGGTAGGACAGTGCTTAAGGCAGGTTGTACAGCCCGTACATTTAGAGCTGTCAAGCAAAACAGAATGTTGATAAGTATTCATATAATCACATCGTTTATATATTAATCGTCATTGTAACCGTTGTGCCTACGCCCACGGTTGAGTCGATTTTCATAGTATCGGTATATCTCTTCATATTGGGAAGCCCCATTCCTGCGCCGAAGCCGAGAGAACGGGTATTATCCGATGCGGTAGAAAATCCCTCCTGCATAGCCTGATTAATATCTTTAATTCCCGGGCCTTTATCTGCGAGAATAATTTCAATACAGTTTTCATAAACCTTTACGTCGGCAGTACCGCCGTGGGCGTGGATAACCATATTGATTTCTCCCTCATACATCGCGATGGAAACGCGGCGTATGATTTCGGGAGAAAGCCCGATTTGTCTTAAATTCTTTTTGATTTGTACAGAAGCCTGTCCGGCAGCGGAAAAATCGTTACCGTCAATATCGAAATGAAATACTAAGGGTTCGCTCACTGTTTTACCACGTTTCCTACGAGACCGTTGGAATAAAGTAAACCGCAGGCTTCGTAAAGCCGCTTATCAGTCCTGAGAACAACGATACCGCTTTCCTCAGCGAGGGCGAGCATATCGTCGGTCGGGGTTTTAGAGCGGACAAATACTATACAAACCATATCCATCATTTCAGCAGTTCTTACAACCTGCGGATTAACAAGTCCCGTAAGAAGGACGGCCTGGTCCTTAACGTAAGCGAGAACGTCGCTCATAAGGTCGCAGCCGCACGCTGAATATACCTCTCTGTCGAGGTTTTTCTCGCAGCAAAGCACCTCGGCTTCGAGAAGATTTTTTAAATCGTTAATCTTCATATTTATTACCTTTATGCGTGATATTTTGCAATAATGTCGGGAATATCGCTGTCTGAAAGCTTTCCGTATACCTCGTCGTTAACAGTGAGAACAGGGCCGAGACCGCAGGCGCCGATGCAGCGGCATGCCTCAAGTGAGAACTTACCGTCCGAGGTGCATTCGTCAAGACCGATTTCAAGCTGCTCTGAAAGCATATCGATAAGCTTCTGTGCTCCCTTTACATAGCATGCGGTACCGAGACAAACGGAAATGTTGTAATCTCCCTTGGGAGAAAGCGAGAACTGAGCGTAGAAGGTAGCAACGCCGAATACCTTTTCAAGCGGAACTCCCATACCGTCAGCGATAATCTCCTGAACCTCCATAGGAAGGTAACCGTAGATTTCCTGAGCCTCCTGCATAACTGCCATGAGTCTGCTTTTATCGTTTTTGTTTTCCTCAATAAAAGCCTTGAGCTTTTTCTCCTGTTCGGGCGTACCCTTGAACGGAAGCTTACTAATTTTTTTCTGCATAAGTACACTCCTTATTTAATAAAAGTATCTTATTACTTTAAGACCGTTAATATTTTAACATACTTACAATTGAAAATAAAGAACTATTTTAAAAACTTATTAATTGTACTAATTTTTACATTATATGACGGCCTTTTTGTTTAATCTGTTCAAAAATAATTGAAATTTTTTACTCAGATGGTATAATAAAACTAAAAATAAAACGAGGTGATACTATGGAAAAAATTACCATTAATTCAAAGTTCAAGGAATGTATGAGCAATCCTATGGCTAAGGATATGCTCGAAAAGCTGTTTATGGCGTTCAGACTACCGACAGAGCTTGTGCTCGACGGAAAGGCGGGAAACATTAAGCTTAAACATTTAACGCCGCTTACCGCCGGGTTATTTGATAAAAAAACCGTTCAGCAAATCTGCGATATGTTCAATCTTGAAAAGGACAGCGTTATTACCGACGAGGGCGAGCTTGAGGAAAAATGGTGGAAGGAAGCCGTAATATATCAGATTTATCCGCGTTCTTTTTACGATTCTAACGGAGACGGAATCGGCGATTTAAACGGAATTTACGAAAAGCTTGACTATCTTCAGGACCTCGGTGTAAACGCGGTATGGTGTTCACCGTTTTACGATTCTCCGAACGACGATAACGGCTACGATATCCGCGATTATAAGGCAATTATGGCTGAGTTCGGAACGATGGAGGATTTCGACAGACTCCTTGAGGAAATGCACAAAAGAGGAATAAAGCTTATAGTTGACCTCGTTGTTAACCATACGAGCGACGAGCACGAATGGTTTAAGGAGGCAGTTAAGTCAAAGGATAACCCGTACCACGATTACTATATCTGGAGGGACGCAACCGATAAGGGAATTACGCCTCCGAATAACTGGATAAGCCTTTTTGAAGGCCCCGCATGGAATTACTACGAAAGCGTTAATCAGTGGGCGCTCCATCTTTTCTCAAAGAAACAGATGGACTTAAACTGGGAAAATGAAAAGGTAAGAGAGTCAGTTTACGAAATGATGAACTGGTGGCTTGATAAAGGCGTCGACGGTTTCAGAATGGACGTTATCAATTTCATATCCAAGGTTGAAGGCTTACCCGAGGCGAGTGATTTCCTCGGAAAACTTACGGGCTATAAGGGCGCGGAATACTATTTCTACGGACCGAGACTCCACGAGTATCTTCATGAAATGAGAGAAAAGTCCTTCGGTAACTATGATGTTTATACCGTAGGCGAGTGCGGGGGCGCAGGAATTGAAATGAGTAAAATGCTTACCGCCGATTACCGCGGCGAGCTCGACACGCTTTTCAATTTCGATTTCCTTATTAATCAGGGACATACGAATTATGATTACTATGAGTATAGCTTATATAAGGTAATGCTTGAGTTTGAACGCTTCCAGACGGGCTACACAAATCATTGCTGGCCGACCGTTTTCTTTGAAAATCACGACAACCCGCGTATAGTTTCAAAGGTCGATAAGTCGGGGCGCTTCAGAGAGGATATCTCGAAGGTCTGCGGACTTATTGAAATGACTCTCAGAGGCACGCCCTATATCTATCAGGGACAGGAGCTTTCAATGGGTAACGGCGACTTTGAAAGTATAGACGAAATCGACGACCGCGAGGCAGTCGGAAAGTATGAAAAGCTTATAAATAAAGGAAAATCTCCCGAAAAGGCGTTCTTTACGGTTAAAACGGGAACGAGGGATAACTCGCGTACGCCGATGCAGTGGAAGGACGCTGAAAACGCAGGCTTCACTACGGGTACTCCGTGGCTGAGAATTACCTCGGATTACGTAAGATATAACGCCGAGGATGAGGCGAACCGACCCGATTCGGTTCTTAATTTCTATAAGAAGGCTATTAAAATGAGACGCGAAAACAAAGCCCTAGTTTACGGCGAATTCAGACGCGCTGCGGGTATTCCTGCTCCTCTTTACTGCTATTACAGAGAGTATAATAATGAGCTCTATTACGTAGAACTTAATCTCGGCAAAGAATCAGCAGAGCATCCGATAGACGTAAGCCATATGGAGCTTATCTTATCAACGAGAGACGATAAGTCGAATGTTCTCAGACCCTTTGAAGGAAATATTTATAAAGCATAAATAAAGCCCGATACGTTAGGCGAGATACGATAACGAAGGTTAGTCCTAAAATCGTATATTTTCCGCCATAACTTCATTAAAATGACCATTAGGGCGACAAGCCCAAATGGTCATTTATGCTTTGTTCTGACAAAAAATCTACCGATTTTTGGATGCAAAGCAGTTTTGACAAAGTAATTTTAGTTCATAAAGGCATTACAAAATCCCCAGAATACTTGCGTATTCAGGGGATTTTTAATGGTTTTAGGGACAAAAGGACAAAGTCAAAACCTATCCTTCGTTACCGCACCTCGCCTTTTTCGTATCGGGCGTCTTTCAGTCGTCTGCTTCAATTATTATTACGTCGTCGTCTTGTTTATATTTAGTAAGGTCTAAATTTTTTTCATAGAATTCGGGCTTTATTTTTTTATCCTTAATAAGTTTGTCGAGCGCCTTTTCAAAATCCTTAACGTACTTTTCGTCAACGCTTGCCGAGTAGAATATTGCAAATCTTCCGATAAGCGCGTTAAACGGCTGCTGCGACTCTCCCCAGTCATAGTATTTGTTCTTTTTTATATTTTCGTAGGTTTCCTCGATCTTTTTATCCTCAGCGCCTTCCTCGAAATAGAAAATGAGTACGTTAATTTTATCGTTGTCGTGGCTGTTATATTCAATCTCGGCGCTGATGCCGTCGGGAATCTCCTCAATGTTTGTGTATACTCCGAGGTAATCGTACTCCGTAAATACCTTCTCGCTCTTAAAGTATTTTACAAGGTCCTTTTCGTTCCATTTATCAAAAGCCTTCTCTTTTTTTGTAGTGCTTTCGGTTGTCGTTTCCGTTACGGGAAGGGTAGTGCTTTCGCTTACGGCTTCCGTTGTTGAAGTCTGTGCCGTCGTAGTCGGCGCCTCTTCCTTTTTGCAGGCAGAAAAGACGGTAGCCGAAATCAGGAGCGCAAATATTATGCAAAGTATCTTTTTCATTTTATTTCTCCTTTAAATAGTTCATAAACGCCGTAAGCGTATCAAATTCAAGGTCAACTATTTTTTTAATTGGCGGAGTTGCAACGTATAAATCGGGAATGTATACTACCTCCATATTCGCTCTGTGAGCGGAAAGAAGTCCGCTTTCCGAGTCCTCAACCGCATAGCAGTTCTCACAGTTAACTCCGAGCTCTGTCGCCGCGGTTATGTAAATATCGGGCTCTGGCTTGGATTTATAAACCATATCGCCGCATATTATCTTATCAAAATATTTTTCAATATCCGCGTCTCTCAGGTGATGGAGTACTGATTCTCTTGACGACGAAGAAGCGACGGCGATCTTATATCCGTTTTCCTTTAAATATTCAAGAATTTCCCTTACGCCTTCCTTAAGCGGAACAGAATTTTTACTGTAATAATTATCTAGGTATTCCTTGTAAAGCCTCTGAAACTCGTCGTTGTTGAATCTGTGACCGAACTCCCGCTCAAAAATTTTTACGCTCTCTTCCTTTGTTCTGCCGAGAGTTTTAAGTACCATATATCCGACTTTTCCGAGACTGAGCTCTTCTCCGATTGTGTCCCAGCATTTTACCGCAAGTCTTTCCGTGTCGAAGAGTACGCCGTCCATATCAAAAATCACAGCCTTCATTAAAGTACAATAAGCTCCTTTGTTACTTTACTTATATTCTCTCTTCCTCTCGGTGAGAGATATAATACGTCCTCAATCCTTATACCGAATCTATCGGGAATATAGATACCAGGCTCTATTGAGGTACAGTTACCCGTTTCATAAGTGTCCTCGCTTCTCGGGGAAGCGTTAAAGCCCTCGTGAATTTCGAGTCCAACTCCGTGGCCGAGACCGTGGCGGAAGAACTTCGCCATATCCTTCGTATCAAGAACGTCGTAAGCCGCCTTGTAGACGTCGGCGCATTTTGCGCCCGTATCAAGAGCCTTTATGCCCGCAAGCTGAGCTTTAAGGACAAGGTCGTACATCTCTTTCATTTCGTCGCTCGCGCTTCCTACCGCAACCGTTCTTGTCATATCCGAGTGGTAGCCCTCAAAGGTTGCTCCGAAATCAAAGAGTACGAAATCGCCCTCCTTAATCTTATCCTCAGAAGGAACGCCGTGGGGCATAGACGTATTCTTACCCGTTAAAAGAATTGTATCAAACGAAAGACCGTGAGAGCCGTTTTTCGCCATAAGGTAGTCAAAGTAAGCCGCAAGCTCTTTTTCGCTCTTGCCGACCCTGACGTGATTTAAAAGCTCGATAAATGACTTTTCCGCAATCTCGTTTGCCTTTTTCATTAGGTCGATTTCAAAGGGTTCCTTGCGGTTTCTTATTCTCATAAGCCTGTCGCCGAGCTCAACAAACTCAATTCCCTCAAGTTTTTCGCCGAGCATTTTATAACGCGAAAGGCTGATGCTATCGTTTTCAAATATAACTCTTTTAACGCCGTGCTTTTCGCAAAGCGATTTAATCTCATCGCCGAAAAGCGAGTTGATTTCAATAACCTCAAGTCCCGTTTTTTCTGCGTGCTTCTGTGCGGTTTCGGTATAGCGTGAGTCGACTATGTGATAGGCCGCCGAGTCTTTAAATATAATGATATAACCCTCGCTCGGAGAAAAGCCGCACATATAATGCATATTAGCTTCGTCACATAAAATAAGCGCGTCACAGGCGCTTTCATTTATAAGTTTAATTCCTTTTTCAATATTAACGTACATATTATCACCCAAAAGAATTATAACATAAAAAAACATAATTTCAACGCTATTTTTATTTGACTTTATTTTAAGTATATGTTACTTTTAAATTAATAAACTAAGGAGTAAAATTATGGAAAAATATCTTATTAATCCGAATGAAAAAATAGCGACAATAAATAAGGATATTTACGGTTCCTTCAGCGAACATCTCGGACGTTGTATATACGAGGGAATATATGTCGGCGAGGACAGTAAAATTCCAAACGTAAACGGTATGAGAAAGGACGTCGTTTCCGCGCTAAAGGAAATGGGGCTTCCCGTTTTACGCTGGCCCGGAGGCTGCTTTGCCGACGAGTATCATTGGAAGGACGGCATCGGCGACAAGAAGAGCCGTAAAAAAATGATTAATACCCACTGGGGCGGAGTAGTCGAGGATAATTCCTTCGGAACCCACGAATACTTTGAGCTTTGCCGACAGGTCGGCTGCGACAGTTATGTAAACGGAAACGTCGGCTCGGGCTCTGTAAGGGAAATGAGCGAGTGGGTTGAATATATGACCTTTGACGGTGTATCGCCTATGGCTGAGCTAAGAGCGAAGAACGGTCATAAGGAAGCGTGGAATTTAAAATATTTCGGCGTCGGTAACGAGAGCTGGGGCTGCGGAGGCAATATGGACCCCGAATACTACGGCTGCCTTTTCAAACGCTACAATACTTACTGCCGCGATTACAAGGGCGGCGAGCATATCAAGCGTATTGCCTGCGGTCCGAATTCAGACGATTACCACTGGACAAAGCAGGTTATGGATAAGGTTAAGCACCACGCCGACGGGCTCTCACTTCACTACTATGTCGTTCCCTCGGGTAATTGGGGCGATAAGGGAAGCGCAACGGAATTCGATACAAACGAATATATCTCGACAATCTGTAAGGCGTACAGAATGGATGAGCTTATAAGAAATCATATTTCTATGATGGATAGCGTTTTACCGAAGAGCCGCGTTAAGCTTATCGTTGACGAGTGGGGAACCTGGTACGACGTTGAAAAGGGAACTAACCCCGGTTTCCTCTATCAGCAGAGTACAATGCGCGACGCGATAGTAGCCGCGCTTACGCTCAATATCTTCAATAAGCACGCCGACAGACTTATGATGTGTAATATAGCGCAGACGGTTAACGTGCTTCAGTCCGTAATTCTTACCGACGGAAACAAAATGGTTAAAACTCCTACGTACCACGTATTCAAAATGTATAAGGAGCACCAGAATAATACCCTTGTCGGTTCTTATATCACGACCGATAAGATTAAGTCGAAAAACGACGGCGGAAAAGAATTTCCACAGCTTTTTGAGTCGGCGTCAGTTGACGAAAACGGCGTGATTTATTCAACAATTACAAATACTTCTCCTACAAAAGCCGCTAAAATAAGATGTCAGATAGCCGATACAAAGGTAAAGGAAATTAAGGCTGAAATTATAACGGGCGAATGTCACGAAAAGAACGATTTTAACAATAAAGAGAACGTTAAGATTGAGGAATTTACCGATTTCAGAAAGCTGTCCGACGGCTTCAGCGTAACAGTTCCCGCCTGCTCGGTAGTTAAGTTTACCGTTAAGTGATGAAAGAATGTAAAAAATGCCTTCTTATTGAAGCGGGCGAAAGGGTAACGTACGACGAGATAATGAAATACGTCGCCACTCTTGATAAAGATACGCTCGTTTCGCGAAAAGAGTTTGAAGAAAGAATTATAAAGTGTAAATCCTGCGATAACCTCATTTCGGGTATGTGTCTGAAATGCGGATGCTATGTTGAGGTCAGGGCAAGACTCAGGGACGGCGATTGTCCCGATTATAATAACAAAAGGTGGTAATTATGGTTCCTTTTAAGTTTTATCTTATAACCGATACACATTATTATAAGCATTCATTAAGTCAGTATGATAACGAATACTACGATGACTTTATGCATTATGAGCAGAAATGCTTTGCCGAAACTCAGGCGATTAACGAGGCGGTTTTTGAATGGCTTGAAAACGCAAACGAGGCTGACGCCGTGTTTATTGCGGGCGACCTCTCGTTTAACGGAGAAAAGGAAAGTCATCTCGCTTACATTGAGCACCTTAAAAGACTTAAGGCGTGCGGAAAAAAGGTTTACGTTGTAACCGCTGACCACGATTTTAAGGATAGAAGCGACGGCTGTTTCGGCTTTGACAAAAACGGCAGGATTCATCCCGAGCCCACCCCGAGAGACGAGCTTAGCGAACTCTATAAGGATTTCGGCTTCGGCGACGCAATCGCGTTTGATAAAAAGCATTTATCCTACGTCGCACAGCTTTCTGACGGGCTCAGACTGCTTGCCCTTAATAACGACGGCTGCGACGACGGCGGACGTTACTTTGAGCCGAGCCATATAGAGTGGATTAAGGAACAGACGAAAAAGGCGAGGGAAGACGGTCAGATGATGATTGCCATGAACCATTATCCGCTTATCCCGGGTCAGCCTATATTCAATCTTGTCGGCGATACATACCAGAAGGACGCGGGCGAGGTTACAAAAATGCTTGCCGACGAGGGCGTTCACCTCTGCTTTACAGGTCATATGCATAACCAGTCGATTAACGTGATTGAAACTGAAAAGGGCAACAAGTTTTACGACGTATGTACGGGCTCAGTTATAGCTGACCCCGCTGTTATAAGGCTTGTTAACGTAATTGACGAAGAAACGGTTGACATCAAAACCTATGACATTCCCGATTTCGATTACGACACGAAGGGCAAGAGCTGTAAACAGTATCTTTCGGATTTATTTGATAATATGATAGTTAACGTCCTTTACGATATGGCTTACGATACCGACAGAATGATGGGCAAGTTCCATATTGATAATCCCAAGCTCAGACCCGTGCTTAAAACCGTAGGAAAAATCCTTCAGAAAACTACTGTCGGCGGTCTCGGAAGAATGCTGTTCTTTAAGGTTGATAAGAGCATAAAGAAAGAAAAAGTCAAGGACGTTGTCGCCGAACTTGTAAGAGTGATATTTGAGGGAAATCAGTATTTCAGAGAGGGAACGCCAAAGGGCGACGCTTTACTCGCTCTTTTCTCAAGACTTAAGCCCGTTCTTAAAAAGGTTAACGCTAAAACCTTTGACGGTAAAGAGGCTGATATCTTCGACCTTCTTAAAAATTCCGCGGGTAATTACGATATAGACGACTATAACGCAACGCTTAAACTCAAATGATTAAAAAGTAAATACTCTGTCAATAATAACCGTATGAAAAGTACGGTTATTATTTATAGAAAAATTACTGAATATCTATCATATCCCTTTATTTTTATTTCGGCGTTTATTCTTGTCGTCGGCTTATTGCCTTTTATTAAAACGGATGATTTTACGGGGCTTTTCGCTTCGGTTTTATTCCCGTTTTATATTGTTTATAACGTGAATAAGAGCGCTGAAAAGGGGATAATCTGCTCGTTTTGTACGCTTTGCTCCGACGTGATTTATTACAGCTTTTCTGGCGTTCATTTCAGTATACTGTTTTGCGTACTCCTCGGCGTTATGATGTCAAAGCTCGTTTCGGAAATGAGGCTTTCATATATTTTCGTCTCGCTCTTTACGGGCTCAACGGTTTTAGCCTTCGGAGCAGGATTAATATATCCCTTACTTCTTGAATACTTAAAGGGCTTTTCTTCTCTTATATCGGGTAAGAGCTTCCTTTTCGGAATGATAAACAATTTTTATGATTTAGCTTTTTCGGATAAGTTATCTCAGCTTTTTTATCATACCGATTTCGGCTCTTCCTCGCTTAGCGCAAAAGGTATACTTAGCGGAGCGGTTGATATTTTTAAAGCCCTGCCCGAAAACGTTTCGGTATCGCGTTATCTTACGGGAAAATATTTTGTAAATATTTTTCTTACGCTCGGTTTGTTTTTCGCTTTGTATAAGCGTCTGAGTGTGAACGGTAAGCTCGCCTTTATCTCTGTTTGTACGGCGGGAATACTGACGGGTGACGTGCGCCCTTTTTCGCTTTTTATTCTGATATTCAATCCGTTTATTTATCTCGCTTATCTTTTCGTTATCGGAATATCTTATTTTATTCCCGAGCTTATTAATCTTAAAATCGGCTTTACCGATAACGGCTCAATAATCGAGCTTTTTAAATACGGAAACAACTGGGCGTACTTTTTAATAACGGGCTTTGTTCTCGCGCTTCTTATGTATTTTATCTGCAGGCTTGTTATGTCAAAATTCTCTCTTTCCGACGGAAATTACTATCCCGCCAAGGTCAGAAAAATAATCTCTTCCCTCGGCGGAGAGGATAATATAACCGAGGTGAAACGGGGTAGAGTAAAGGTAAATAATCCTAATCTGATTAATATTATTACTCTTGATTGCGATATTCACGGAAATATGGTAGTATTGGATAAAGACGACTTTGAGCTTATAGAGGAGTATTTTTAATGGATTTAAGAAAAGAACTGTTTGAAAATCAGGACTTAAAGTACAGAGAATTCCATAAAAAACTTGTACCCAACATTGACGAAAACAGGATAATCGGAGTTCGCATTCCCGTGCTTCGTAAAATAGCTAAAAGAGCATATATTGAAAACGCAGAGAATAAATGCGAATACTATGAGGAAATTATGGTTTACGGTCTGTCGCTCTCATTCAGAAAATGCAGCGCCCGTGAGCATATTGAGGATTTAAAGCGCTTCGTGCCGCTCATAGATAACTGGGCTGTATGCGACTCCTGCTGTTCTGCGTTTAAGTTCACAAATAAGTATAAAGCCGAAATGCTTGACTTTATTCTTTCCTGCATAGGAAAAGGGGAATATGAAACGCGTTTTTCAGTAGTAATGCTTATGGATTACTATCTTTGCGACGGGTACATAGATAAAACGCTTGAAATAATAAGCTCGCTTGAGAGCGAATATTACTATGTAAATATGGCGCTTTCGTGGGCGGTTCAGGCGGCTTTTGTAAATCAGAGGGAAAAAGCCCTCGCCCTTATTAAGAGTAAGACTTTAAAACCCGAGGTGCAAAATAAAGCAATACAAAAAATCAGAGACTCATACCGAGTCTCCGATGAAGATAAAAAGCTGTTGCTAAATTATAAACTTTAACCTATACGGTCAATTACCGCCTTAGATTTTTTATAAATTGTATCAACGTCAATTCCGATAAATTCACGGTTATCGTAAAGAATTTTACCGTTAATCATTGTCATAAGAACGTTTTCTTTTGAGCCTGAATATACAATGTTTTTCTTTATGTCGTTAATCGGCTGCATATTCGGGCGGTTAAGGTCAATAACGATTAAGTCTGCGAGCTTGCCCTCGTCTATAACGTCGCAGTTATCAAGCCCCATACAATGCGCCGAGCCAACGGTAGCCGCCCTGAGTATAACCTCGGGGTCGCACGCCGCAGCGTCGTTATCATTAAGCTTCTGCAAAACGCAGGCTAAATACATCTCTCTGAACATATCTAGGGCGTTGTTACTGCTCGGTCCGTCGGTTCCGACAGCGAGATTAACGCCTTCTTTTATCATTTTTGTAACGGGCGCAATACCCGAAGCGAGCTTTGCGTTTGAAGCGGGATTAAGTACCGCCCAGACTCCTCGCTTCTTATAAATTTCAAGGTCGCTGTCCGTAACCCATACGCTGTGGAAGCCTGCTCCGCCGTAGTTGAAAAGACCTAACGAGTCGAAAAGTTCAGTCGGAGTTTTTGAGTATCTTTCAATACATCCGTCAACCTCCGCCTTCGTTTCGCTTGAGTGAACGAAAACGGGGGCTTTATATTTTTCCGCAAGCCCTGCGATACCTTTCATTATTTCCACACAGGTAGTATATTCGGCGTGGAATCCGAGCTTATAAGAGATAAGCTCGTTATAATTATTATACGTATTGTAATAATTTTCGAGTGCCTCAACGCTTTCCTTAAAGTTGTTGACCGCGCAGCACATAACCGTCCTGAAGCCGATATCAACGCTCGCCCTTGCTACGTCCTCAGGCTCGTAATACATATCAAAACACGCGCTAATTCCGCTTGTAAGATATTCGAGAAACGCAAGCTGACTCAGCCAGTAAATATCCTCGCCCGTCAGCTTCGCTTCCATAGGAAATATCTTGGTGTTAAGCCATTCCGAGAGGGGAAGGTCGTCTGCGTATGAGCGTGCAAAGGTCATTGCCGAATGGGTATGAGCATTCTTAAACGACGGCATTAAAAGATTTCCTTTAAGGTCGTATGTTTCACATTCCGAATCGAACTCGCCAACCCCGATAATTTTGTTTCCGTCAACGAGTACGTCCTTTTTTACAATGTTAAAATCCTTATCTAAAATATAACCGTTAGTAAATTTAATCATATTAGTTTCTCCATTTTTTTCGTATCGGGATTTTTAATAATTCCTTTTTCCGTTATGATAGCCGTAATCAGTTCGTTTTCGGTCACGTCGAAAGCGGGGTTGTAACATTTTGTACTGGCGGGAGCAATAGGCTCGATGAAATTAAGCTCTTTTATTTCAGAGTCTTCCCGCTCTTCGATAACTATTTCATTGCCGGTTTTAATGCTGAAATCTATTGTAGAGGTCGGAGCGAGAACATAAAACGGAACGCCGTAGTGCTTCGCAATTATCGCTGCGCCGCTTGTACCTATTTTGTTAGCCGTATCTCCGTTAGCCGCTATTCTGTCAGCGCCGACGAGTACAGCGTTTATTTTACCCTGACTCATAACCGTTGCCGCCATATTATCACATATAAGCGTTACGTCGATATCAGCCTTTTCAAGCTCGTAAGCCGTAATCCTCGCGCCCTGAAGAAGAGGTCTTGTCTCGTCTGTATATACGTGAAAATTATAGCCTTTTTCTTTACCGAGAAGAAGGGGACCGAGCCCTGTTCCGTAGCTGCTTGTTGCGAGAGCTCCCGCGTTACAGTGCGTCAGAATTCCGTCTCCGTCTTTTAAGAGCGAAAGACCGTATTCGCTTATTTTACGGCATCTTTCTCTGTCCTCATTATGAATTGCTGTTGCTTCGTCTATAAGGCTTTTGCCCTTATTGTAAGCGTCGAGCATTCTCTGAGTTGCCCAAGATAGATTTAACGCCGTAGGTCTCGCAGAGTCAAGGTATTTCTTGAGCTCATATTTATCTTCGTCAAGCAGCGCCATTGCATATGCGGCGAAAATTCCGATTGCAGGTGCGCCTCTTATCTGTAATTTTTTTATTGCGAAGAAATAATCTTCCTTTGTCTGCGGCGCGATATATATTTCCTTGTTCGGCAAAAGCGACTGGTCAAGAATATAAAGCGCTCCGTTTTCGTATCTTATGTTTTCCATTATATTTTTCTGAGAGTATCTGTTATCAGTCTTATGAATTCTGCTTTTCT
>CAMVRG010000031.1 GCA_947169815.1 uncultured Clostridia bacterium
AGCATCCGCACCATACTGCTCGATGATCTCAAGCGGGTCGATACCGTTACCGAGAGATTTTGACATCTTACGTCCCTGCGCGTCGCGTACAAGTCCGTGAATAAGAACCGTATCAAAGGGTACGCGTCCCGTCTGTTCAATACCCGAGAACATCATTCTCATTACCCAGAAAGGAATAATATCATATCCCGTTACGAGAGTATCGGTAGGATAGTATTTTTTAAAGTCCTCTGTATCATCGGGCCATCCCATAGTTGAAAACGGCCAGAGCGCTGAGGAGAACCATGTATCAAGAGTATCGGGGTCCTGATGAATATTTTTGCTTGAGCAATGCTCACATTCAGTCGGAACCTCTCGGCTTACGGTAATCTTTCCGCAGTCGTCGCAGTACCACGCGGGGATTCTGTGGCCCCACCAGAGCTGACGGGAAATACACCAGTCGCGGATGTTTTCAAGCCAGTGGAAATAAGTCTTTTCGTATCTCTTCGGAACGAACTTCGTCTCACCGTTTTTAACCGCGTCGATAGCGGGACCCGCAAGGGGCTTCATTGAAACGAACCACTGCATCGAAACCTTAGGCTCAATGCTTGTACCGCAGCGATAGCAGGTACCTACATTATGTGAGTAGTCCTCGGTTTCAAGAAGAGCGCCTTCCTTTTCAAGGTCCTCAACGATAGCCTTACGGCACTCATATCTGTCCATTCCGCTGTAACGTCCCCAGCCCTCTTTGATATGGGCGTCGTCGGTAAATACGTCGATAACCTCGAGGTTATGACGGAGTCCTACCTCAAAGTCGTTCGGGTCGTGAGCAGGAGTAATCTTAACTACGCCCGTTCCGAATTCGATATCTACGTAATCGTCGGCAACAACGGGGATTTCACGGTGAACAAGCGGTAAATCAAGAGTTTTGCCGATATATTTCTTATATCTTTCATCATTCGGGTTAACCGCAACGGCGGTATCGCCGAGCATAGTTTCAGGACGGGTTGTCGCGAGCTCAAGGTATCCGCTTCCGTCGGTGAAGGGATATTTAAGATGCCAGAAATGTCCCGCCTGGTCCTCATATTCAACCTCAGCGTCGGAGATTGAGGTAAGGCAGTGAGGACACCAGTTTACCATTCTTTCTCCGCGGTAGATAAGTCCCTTTTCATAAAGGTTATTGAATACCTCGACAACGGCTTTGTTACAGCCCTCGTCAAGAGTGAAGCGCTCTCTGTCCCAGTCGCAGGAGGAGCCCATCTTCTTAAGCTGTTCAATAATTCTTCCGCCGTACTGCTTCTTCCATTCCCACGCTCTTTCAAGGAAGCCCTCACGTCCTAAATCCTCTTTAGTTACGCCCTCCTTACGCATAGCTTCAACTATTTTAGCTTCGGTAGCGATTGAGGCGTGGTCCGTACCCGGGAGCCAGAGGGTATTGTATCCGTTCATTCTGTGATAGCGGATAAGGATATCCTGAAGCGTATTGTCAAGAGCGTGTCCCATGTGAAGCTGTCCCGTGATATTCGGGGGCGGGATAACGATGGTAAAAGGTTTCTTCTCGCTCTTTACGTCGGCGTGGAAATACTTTCCGTCAAGCCAGAATTTATAAGTCCTGTCCTCAAATAAGGAAGGATTATACTGTTTTTCAAGTTCTTTACTCATATTTTCATCTCCTAAAATAAAAACCGCCTCACAATGAGGCGGAATAAATCCGTGGTACCACTCAAATTACACGCATAGCGTATCGCTCAAACCCTTAACGCGGACAAACGGAAGAGGTTAATATATATTTCTCACCCCTTCGGCTCATAAGCTACCTTCGCTCCGCTTCGTTTACTGCCTCGCACCGAACGGCAGCTCTCTGAAAACTATTCGGAGTTACTCCTCTTATTCCTCGCCTTTCAATATTGAAAATATAATAACAAATTAAAGACTTTATGTCAAGAATTAATAGCATTTTCGTAGCTTTCAGAGTTATATAATTGAGATTCGGAATATAGCTTCCTTTCATTAAATGACTTTCTTTCCGAATTAACTACATAATAACTGAAGCTTAATATACAGCTTACAACCAGTAAATACGTTAATGCAGCGATAAGTCTTTGCTTAAAGCTTAGAGTCTTTTCATCCTCTTTGACATATTTGTTAATTGTTGATATAACTGCATTACTGATAAACACAACAGATAAAACATGTAAAGATGTTTCTTCAGTGATAACAACGATAACGCTACAGAAAAAAACGCATATTAAATTAAATATAATAAAGGTAATGTATTCCGTTTTGCCTTTTCCAACAGCTTTTATTATCAAAAGCACAACGCCGAATAAAGATACGATTATAACAGAGGAAACTCCAATAATAGCTTCAAAGCCCTCCCATCCTTCTCCGACAAGATCGACAGTAAATAACGCCAACACACAAAACAAAAACCCTATAATCGCCGAGCCAATACAGCATTTTTTGATTATCTCAAAATTGCATTCAGACAGCGCCAGGTAAGCTGTAAAGATGAATAATGCAACCGAAAACACAAGTGCGGCATTAATGGTAAGCTCGCCGAAGGCATCGTTAAAGAACATACTATCAATCTCTTCGGCTGTGTAAATAGTATTAAGGCGAAGGTATTTATTGTCAAAATATCTAAAAAGTGGCTGATAGAAAAAAAGAATTACGGAGATAGAGAAGCCAAGTAAGGAGGTTATAAAAATACATATTCTTTTTATCATAATATCACCAACCTTTAATAATAAGTATAGACAAAAGTTTAATATTTTTCAACATTTGTTAATATTTGTTTATTTTAATTTAAGAAAAAAGCCGTGAGTAATCACAGCTTAATCGTAGTTTATCTTCTTTACCTTAAACACGGCGCGGAGAAGCGGCGCGAGAATTTTAGGACTTCTGATAAGTACAACCTTCATAATTAATCCACCTCGTCAGCATTTGATGACCATAACGCCGAGGACTATTACAACCGCCGCAAGAATTCTTGTAACCCACACTGCGGGTAGACAGAGAGCTATCATACAGCCTATTCCGAAGGCAAGCCACATGAAGTTTTTTCTTGGGAACCTGTTCATATAATCACCTGCATTATTAATGTCTTCAATGTATTATATGAAGGTTCTGTTTTTATGTTACTCAGTCATTACTCTCAATTAGAATAAGCGTACCCTTTTCAAGCGAAACTGTACACTCGCCGTCAGTTATATAATTTCCGAGCCCGAACTGGTCACCCTGTTTAATATCAAGCGAGTCCTTGCTGTACCACTCCGATGTGTAATAAGCGCCCTCAATTTTAACGCCCTTACAGTCCTCAAGGAAGGCGAAAAGCGAAAAGAAATCATATTCCTTTTTGAAGGTATAAGTATCGGTAATAAGAGAAATCCGATTATGAGCGTCTTTAAGCGAACACTTAACGCCGTTTTTTCTGCAATAATCAAGACAGAGTATATTAGCAAAGCTATGGTCAAAGCGCGAGCCGAGAGCGTTGAGGATTTCAATTTCCTTATATCCGTCAGACACGGCGTATTTAACGCAGGCGAAGGTATCCCCCGTGTCTTTTTCAACGGGGATTTTTATAATCTCACAGTCAAGCACAGGTCTTTCGCTTGAATCGAAATCAGCGATAATCAGATCGGGCGTAATCCCCGCTTTAACAAGTTGTTTATATCCCGAATCGGCGGCGATAATAAAGCTATCTTTATCTATACTGTTTTTAATAAATTCGCTGCATTCATTCGGAGCGCCCGAAACGATAGTGCATTTTACTTTTTCTGCCATTCCTTTATATCCTTAACCTCGTTATACATCTGAACATAGCTTTCGTGACGGGTTTTTGAAATTTTACCGTCGATTACCGCCTCAACAACCGCGCAGCCCTTATCGTTAATATGGGCGCAGTTTGTATTGAATTTACAGTTATCAAGATAAGGCTCAAATTCTCTGAAGCAATATGGTAAATCGTCCTTTAATATCTTTTCGCATCGCTCTATATCGAGCGAGGAAAAACCCGGGGTATCGGCTATATAGCCGCCCTCAACCTTGAATAACTCCGAGTGACGGGTAGTGTGCTTTCCTCTGCCGAGCTTCTTACTCGTCTCCCCCGTCGCAAGCTCAAAATCGGGAAAAATATTATTTAAAAGAGTTGATTTTCCGACTCCCGTATTACCCGTAAACGCGGAAACGCAGCCCTTTAAAAGCTCACTTATTTCGTCTGCTCCGCTCCCCTTTGTATTATCACAGATTACTACCGTAAATCCTGCGTTACTGTAAATACTCTCATATTCTTCATACGAAGAATCAAGGTCCGTTTTCGTAATTACAATTATCGGCTCAATTTTTTTATACTCGGCAATAGCAATCAGCTTATCAACAATAAATGTATTAATCTTAGGGTCAACGAGAGAAGCTATAATAAACAGTCTGTCGAGATTCGCAAGCGGCGGACGTACAAGAGAATTCTTTCTTTCAAGAATTCTGTCAACAGTATTTTCGTGGTCGCCGTCATTTAACGTAATTTCAACGTTATCGCCGACAAGCGGGGTAATCCCCTGTTTTCTGAAACTTCCTCTTGCGCGGCATTCATAAGTTCCGCTTTCGGTATCGACATAATAAAAACCGCCTATACCCTTAATAATTTTTCCGTTTAACATAGAACACCTAATTCATTAAAGGGCGGATTTCTCCGCCCTTTGCGTTTTATTCTTCATTTTCTTCGCTTTCTTCCTCCGAGGTGGGTTCAGTTATAACGGAATCATCTCTTGAAGAGCCGCTGAAATCGAAGTTAATCTTATCGTTGTCTTTACCCGAGGTAGACTTTGTATCCTTATCTCCCGTACCCGAAAGCGAAACAACGATAGTCTTTGACTTATCCTTTTCGCCCGGAACGCTTACGGAATAGCTTGAGCCGTCGAGCTTAACCTTCTTCTTAGTCGTCTGGGCTCCGTCAACGGAGATAATCATAGTATCGGTAACGACTTTACCGTTTTTATCAATTACCTTGGGAAGAATAATTCTTACGGTTGACTGTACCTGCTTTTCGGTAGTAGTCGTAGTAGTACCCGAGGATATAATAAGCTTAATGGAATCAGTCGCAAGAGCCGCCGCACCCGCCGCGGGAGACTGAGAAATAACTACGTCCTTGGGATATGCGCTGTCCTGAGTTACAAAAGATACGTTAGTAAATCCGCTCTTTTCAAGGAATGCACGCGCGCCGCTCTGGGTAAGACCGTTAACATCAGGAACGGTAAGAGTTTCAATAACCGTCGTTGACGGTCCCGTGGAAACGTAAATAGTAATTTCAACGTCTGCGTTTACGGGTGTATTAGCCTTCGGGTCGGTATAAACTACCTTACCCTCTTCAACATTTTCACTCGATACAAGCGTAACCTTAAAGTTAATAAGTCCGGCCTTTTCAAGAAGCGATTTAGCCTGGTCCTCTCTGTAACCGAAAACATTGGGAATATTAATTCCGTCCTCAGCCTGCGCAACTGTAAGCGTAATTTCCGCTCCCTCAAGAACCTTGGTTCCCGCCTCGGGAGACTGACTGATAATTGTTCCCGCCGTTTCCTTATCGGTCTTTTCGTATACGGCAACGAGCTTATACTTATAATCGGGCTTCTGGCTCGCTTCATAGACCTCGTCCCACGAATTACCGACAAAGCTTTCAAGAGTATAGGTTGTAGTATTAATATTTTTCATTACGCCGAGAACGATAAGAACAGCCGCCGCGGCAAGAACAATAAGACCGATAATAATAGCGGTAATATTCTTTTTTCTTCTGTCGGGGTCTGTATATTCTTCTTCCTCTTCGGGAATATTCTCATCAACGTGAACGGGCGTAATAGCGCCTTTTTTAATTACCTTAGTCGGATTCGGGTCAGCCTTTTTTTCAGCATACGAATAGTTAAAGGTTGCCGACGGATTCTTAATAATCTCATCGATATCAAAGAGCATTTCGGTTGCGGTCTGATAACGGTCGGCAGGATCCTTTTGCATAGCGCGGATACAAATCTGTTCAAGCCCGAGAGGAATATCGGGGTTAATATCCGTAAGGCGTTTTGCGTCAGCCTGAAGCTGCATAAGCGCAACCGATACAGCGCTGTCCGCCTCAAACGGAACGTCGCCCGCAAGCATTTCATAAAGTACAACGCCGAGAGAATAGATATCTGCCTTCTCGTCGGTATATTCGCCCTTTGCCTGCTCGGGAGCTATATAGTGAACGGAGCCTATTGCCTGCTCGGTAAGGGTTCTCGTTTCGCTTCTTGAAAAACGGGCAATACCGAAATCGGTTACCTTGATATCTCCGCTTGAGAGAAGAATAATATTCTGAGGCTTGATATCACGGTGTACGATTCCCTTATCGTGAGCGTGCTGAACGGCGTGAAGAATCTGCGTCATAAAGAACAGCGCGTCGTTCCAGGTAATTGCGCCCTGTTTATTTATATATTCTTTAAGGGTTATTCCGTCGATATATTCCATAACGATATACTGGATTTTCTCACCGAAATTAACGTCGTATACCTTAACGATATTAGGATGAGATAAAAGAGCAATCGCCTTTGATTCGTTTTTAAAACGGCGCTTGAATTCGTCGTTATTGGCGAACTCTTCTTTAAGCACCTTAACGGCTACGATTCTGTCGGCGACGTTATCGTAAGCCTTATAAACTACCGACATTCCGCCAACGCCGATAATTTCCTGTACTTCGTATCTTCCGTCGAGTCTTTTTCCTACGTAATTATCCATTATATATCCTCTTTATAAGTTATTTACAGAATTATTTTGCAATGGCAACAACGGTAATATTATCCCCGCCGCCGTTTAAGTTAGCTCTTTTAACAAGTCTGTCCGCAAACGCATAGTACTGACCGTCGCTGATTTCGCTGAACATTTCATTGCTGCTCACACAATTAGTAAGTCCGTCAGAGCAAAGGAGGAGAATTTCCTCGTCGTGAAGCTCAACCTGGTCAAAGTCTATGTCAATTCGCTTATCTATTCCGACAGCTCTTGTAATTACGTTTTTATTAGGATGTCTTTCAGCCTCGTCGGCGGTAATTTCGCCCTTGTCAACGAGGTCCTGAACATAGCTGTGGTCGGTGGTAATCTGTTTAATACCGTTTTTATCGGCAATATAGGCGCGGCTGTCGCCCGCGTGAGCAATAAAGACATCCTCGTCCCTTACAATCGCGCACACAACGGTAGTACCCATTCCCTGAAGCTCAGGTCGTGAGTACGCCAAATCGTAAACCTCAATATTAGCCGCGGCTATCGCTGAATCGAGTAAATTCTTAACCGAGGAATCGCGCATTTTTTCGTTATAACAGGAATTGATTTTTTCCGAAATAACCTTAACCGCAAGCGCGGAGGCGATATCGCCGCCCGACGCTCCGCCCATACCGTCACAGACGACCGCCCAGGCTACCTCGCCCGGAAGCTCGCCTACTGCGTACGCGTCCTGATTAGAGTCTCTTACGATACCTTTATCGGTTTTAGCAACTATTTTCACTTGTGTCACCACCGTTTTGAGAGTTGTTATTCTTTATTCTTCTGAGCTGACCGCAGGAAGCGTTAATATCGCTGCCGAGCGTTCTTCTTATTGTAGCATTAATGCCAAGCTTTTTCAAGGCGAATTGAAAATTTTTAACAGCGTTTTCACTCGGTTTCACGTTACCCCGTTCCGCAACGTCGTTTACAGGAATAAGATTAACGTGGGAAATAAATCCTTTAAGTAAAGCGGCAAGCTTTTTTGCACATTCCGGCGTATCGTTTACGCCTTTGATAAGTGTATATTCAAACGATACTCTTCTCGAGGTGTTTTCCGCGTAAGCTCTGCACGCCTTTACAACCTCTTTTACTCCCCACTTTTCGTTTACGGGCATCATAGCGCTTCTGAGTTTATCGTCAGGCGCGTGAAGAGAAAGCGTAAGCGTTACGGGGATTTTTTCATTTATTAAGTCATATATTCGGGGAACTATTCCGCAGGTGGATACGGTTATATCCCTCATTGAAATATTAAGCCCGTTTTTATCATTAACAGTATGTAAAAATTTTATAACGTTACCGTAGTTGTCAAGCGGCTCGCCTATGCCCATCAAGACTATATGGGATATACGGACTCCCAAATCATTCTGAGCGCAGTGAATCTGACCTTCAAGCTCAGAGGGTAAAAGATTTCTCTTAAAGCCCGCAAGAGTCGAGGCGCAGAAGGTACATCCCATTTTACAGCCTACCTGAGAGGAAACGCAGATTGTATAGCCGTAGCTATATTTCATAACGACGGTTTCAATATATTCCCCGTCATACAGTCTGAAAAGATATTTTACGGTACCGTCAAGCGCTGAAACGTACTTTTCCTCAATATCGCAAGACGGAATAAAATAGTTTTCTTTCAGGCTTTCTCTCAGCTTTTTCGGAAGATTGAGCATTCCGTCAAAGCTCATAACCCCCTGAACGTGGAGCCATTTATATATCTGCTTTGCTCTGAATGAAGGGAGAGCAAGCGATTTCATTTCGAATTCAAGTTCGCTTATTGTGAGCGATTTTATATCAGTCATACTTTTTCGATTACGGCGTGGAAAAAGCCGTCTCCTCCGTCCTTTGACGGAATTACTGTATTTGTACTGACGAGAACAAAGCCGGGATTTTCTTCAATAAACCTTTCGACTACCTTCTCATTTTCTTTTTTATTTAAGGTACAGGTTGAATAAATCAGACGTCCCGATGCTTTAAGGTATTTTGAGGAAGTAAGCAGGATATTATACTGAAGCTCGGGGAGGTCTTTAACTGAGTCAAGCTCCTTGTAACGGATTTCGGGCTTTCTTCTTATAACTCCGAAGCCTGAGCAAGGTACGTCGCAGATAATCTTATCAGCCATCGGCAAATCGCTGTTATACTTTTCAGCGTCATTTACCGCGGTAATAATATTACTCAGCGAAAGTCTTTCGGCGCCCTGCTTAATGAGTTCAACCCTGTGCGGGTGAATATCAAGAGCGTATACCTTGCCCTTCCCGTTCATTGACTGAGCAATTGTAAACGCCTTTCCGCCCGGGGCTGAGCATACGTCTATTACGGTATCTCCCTCCTCGGCGCCGAGCGCCATAGCGCAGAGGTATGAGCTCATATCCTCAATATGATACAGTCCTCTTTCAAATGACTTTGATTTCGCAATATTAAGAGGTGACAGTATTTTTACAATATCCCCAGCTTTTTCACATTCGACGCCCTCAAGCATAAGCTCGTAAATAAGCTCGTCCGAATCAAGAAATAGAGTATTCGGGACTGCAAAAACGGGTGGCTTTTCATTCAGCGTTTCGAGTATGCTCTTTGCAGCTTCCCCGCCGTACTGCTTTATCCACATATTAATAAGACTCTGGGGGCAGGAATATCTTATTTCCTCGTTTTCAATACTGTCTGTATCAATTCTGTTTTTATCAATCTTATGTAGCACGGCGTTTACAAGAGGCTTAAAGAATTCCGCTCCAGCGTCAGTACAGAGCTTAACCGTTTCGTTAATCGCGGCAGAGGCGGGAACCTTGTCCATATAATAAAGCTGATATGCGCCGATATAAAGTATAATTTTTACTTTTGGTTTCGTTCTCTGAGTTAAAAACTGACTGACAATATATTCAAGCGTCAGCCGTCTTTCGATAACCCCGAAAACGAGCTGAGATACAAAGGCTCTGTCCGCGGCGGAAAGTTCCCTCGCAGACTTATCAACGGCAATATTTGAATAGGCGTTATTTCTTATAACGCCGTCAAGTATTTCAAATGCACAGAGCCTTGCGCTTTTCATCGTCTTCTTGAGCCTCCGCTGATTATTATTAATAGTCTTAACAGCGTCGCAAGCGCTGAGGCAAGAGCGGCAACATAGGTAAGCGCCGCAGCGGTAAGAACCTTTTTAGCGCCTTTGTATTCCGTATCGTCAAGAAAATGACCTGACTGAATAGTGGCAAGCGCTCGCCTGCTTGCGTCAAACTCTACGGGTAGAGTTATAAGCTGGAAAAATACAACAAAGGTATAAAGAATAAGACCGATATACGCAATAGTCATTCCGAACTGAGTAAACGCGGCAAGATTAGTAAGATAAATGCCGAGAATACATATAATAATTCCGAATGACGAGCCAATCTTAGTTGCGGGGATAACCGCGTTTCTGATTTTAAGCGGCGCATAGCCCTGAGCGTGCTGACACGCGTGTCCCGCCTCGTGGCAGGCTACACCGATAGCCGCTACGCTTGTTGAATTATAAACGGGCTCCGAAAGGCAGATTACCTTTTTAGTTGGGTCATAGTGGTCTGTAAGGCTTCCCGATATGGGCTGAATAGCAACGTCGGTAATACCGTTGATTTGCAAAAGCTGATATGCAGCCTGAGCACCCGTAAGCCCTCTTGAGTTCATAACCCTTGAATACTTATTAAAATTTGATTTTACCTTAGCCTGACAAATCAGAGCGAAGATAAACACGGGTATCATAATAAAACCCGTCATATAATAAAGCATATAGGTTCCCATATTATTCTCCTAATTTCCTAAAACAGTTCCCTTTTCAATAGTGTTACCCGAAAGGAAGGCTTTAGTATCCATTCTCTTTTTACCGTCAGGCTGTAATTCGAGAATTTCTACGCAGTTGCCGTCTCCGCAGGAAACGATAAGTTTTTTATCACTTTCAATAACCTCGCCCGCTCTCGAACCCTTTAGCTCAGATAAAACGGTACGGTGGATTTTAACATTTTTACCGTTAAGCCTTGTCAAAGCGCACGGCCAGGTCTGAAGTCCGCGCACCTTATTATGAATTTCGGCGGCGGATTTATTCCAGTCTATCGGGCAGAGTTCTTTATTTATCATTTTTGCATAGCCGAAATCACCTTCAGGCTGAGGAGTCCTTACGGCTTTACCGCTTTCAATTAAATCAAGAGCCTCGCTCAGAGCCTCTGAGCCGATATGCGAAAGTCTTTCAAACAGCTCCTCGCTCGTTTCATTTTCGCCGATTTCGGTCTTTTTTACGAGAATTACATCTCCCGTATCAAGTCCCTCGTCCATCTGCATTATTGATACGCCCGTTTCCTTATCGCCGTTAAGCACAGCCCACTGAATTGGCGCGGCGCCTCTGTATTTAGGAAGAAGCGAAGCGTGAACGTTTATACAGCCAAACGGCGCGGCTTCAAGCACCTCTTTCGGAAGAATCTTTCCGTAAGCTACAACTACCGTAATATCGGCGTTAAGCTCTTTAATTACTTCTGGCGCGTTATAGTCCTTAAGTCTCTGAGGCTGATAAACGGGGATATTATTTTCCTGCGCCGTAACCTTAACGGGCGGCGGGGTTAAGACCTGTTTGCGCCCTACGGGTTTATCGGGTTGAGTAAAAACTCCGACAACCTCGTGAGTTTTAATCAACGCTTCAAGGCAAGGTACGGCAAAGTCTGGCGTACCCATAAACACAATACGCATTATCCCTGAATACCTCCGATAACCTTTGACGTGAAGAGAATTCCCTCAAGGTGGTCAAGCTCGTGACAGAAGCATCTCGCCTTAAGTCCCTCTCCCGTGTAAACGTGCCATTTGCCGTTTCTGTCCTGTGCCTTAAGCTGAACCTTAGCGGGTCTCAGGCAGACGCCGTATTTACCCGGTACGGAAAGACAGCCCTCGCTTTCCTTCTGTTCGCCCTCCTGAGATACAATCTCGGGGTTGACAAGCTCGATAGGACCGTCGCCCGCGTCAAGAACGACAACGCGCTTTAAAACGCCTACCTGAACGGCGGCAAGACCTACGCCCTCAGCCTTATACATTGTATCGAACATATCGTCAATCAATACTGCGAGCTTATCGTCAAATTTTTCAACAACCCTGCTTTTCTTATTTAAAATCGGGTCGCCTTCCTTAACTACGTTTCTGAGTGCCATTTTTTACTCCTTATGACAAATCATCAGGATTAAGGTCAACGCTTATGCTTACCGTTTTGTAATCCCTGAGCTTCGACATCTGCTTCAGGGCTTCGGTAATCATAGCGCGAACCTCTTTTGAATTCTTGGTTTTTATAAGTATTTTATATCTGTAATTATTATTAATCTTTGAAATTTTCGCCTGAGTAGGTCCGAGGGCAACAAGCTTAACGGATGTATATTCAGACTTATTAAGCGATACCATAATCTCGAAAAATGCTTTTGAACAAAGCGCGGTCGTATTCTCATTTTCGCTTGTAAAGGTAAATGAGAACAAATCGCAGTACGGCGGATAAATCATAAGCCTGCGCATAAGTATCTCATTATTATAGAAGGCTTTGTAATCCTGCTGCGCGGCAAATTCAAGAGTTTCGTTAAAGGGATTAATCGTCTGAATTACCGCCTTTCCCCTTACGTTTCTTCTTCCCGCTCTTCCGACAACCTGCGTAATCAAATCGAAGGAACGCTCGCTCGCCGTATAGCTTTCGTTATAAAGCGAATTATCCGCGTTTACTACGCCTACAAGCGTGACGTCGTCAAAGTCGAGGCCCTTGGCTACCATCTGAGTTCCGATTAAAATATCGTATTCCCCCGAAGAGAAGGAATCGAGCAGCCTCTGGTGTGAAAACTTAGCGGTTGTTGTATCAGCGTCCATTCTGAGGACCTTTGCCTCGGGAAAAAGCCGTGACAGTTCGTCTTCAATACGCTGAGTACCGTAGCCGCTGTATCTGATTGAATCGTTTCCGCACTCGGGACAGATGTTATCAAGCATCTTACTGTAACCGCAGTAATGACATTTAAGGCGGTTATTCCTGCTGTGATAAGTAAGCGAAATAGAACAGTTAGGACAGGTTAAAATATGTCCGCATTCGTTACACGCGATAAAGGTATTATATCCCCTTCGGTTAATAAGAAGAATAGTCTGTTTCTTATTATCGAGGTTTTCAGCTATTAAATCCTTAAGCCTTGACGATATCGGGGATTTATTGCCGCTTTTCATTTCGCTTTTCATATCGACGGTAATAACCTCGGGAAGCACGGCGTCGCCGAAGCGTTCTGTAAGTTCGCAGAGCTTAATCTTTCCGTTAACCGCAGCTGAATAGGTCTCAACGCTCGGAGTTGCCGAGCTCATAAGAAACAGCGCCTTATTATATTTCGCTCTGAATCGCGCAACGTCCTTTGCGTTATAGCGCGGAGTACGCTCGCTTTTATAGGTATGCTCCTGCTCCTCGTCCATAACTATAAGTCCGAGGTTGTGAAGAGGAGCGAATACGGCTGAACGCGTACCTATTACGATTTTAGCTTCTCCCCTGTCGGCGCGCTTATACTCGTCGTTTCGCTCTCCGAGCGAAAGTCCGCTGTGAAAAACCGCAACCTTATTTCCGTATCGCTTATGGAAAATCGAAAGCGTCTGAGGAGTCAGCGCAATTTCAGGGACCATTACGATTACGTCCTTATCCTTTTCAAGCGCAAGGTCAATAAGTTTAAGATAAACCTGAGTTTTTCCGCTTCCCGTAACGCCGAAAAGAAGCCCCGTTCCGCCGCCGTTTTCAAGAATTGACTTATTTTCCTTATAAGCGTTTTCCTGCTGAGCGGAAAGAGTTATATCATCCTTTACGGGAGTATAACCGGAAACTGAATACGGATTACGGTATACCTCTTTCTGATAGAATTCAACTATACCGTTTTTCTCAAGGTTTTTGAGTACCGCCTGACCTACGCTGCAAAACTCACAGATTTCGTTAAAGCCCGCCGCCCCTACGTCGAGGAGAAGGTCAACAACAATTCTCTGTTTTTTTGTAACGCACGACAGTACTTCCTCATCCTCACAGACAAGGCGTACCATTCGCTCGCTCTTTGAGCCTATCTTTCCGTAGCCGCGCGGAAGCATCTGCTTTAAACAGTCATAGGTCGTACAAAAGCAGCGTTCCTTAAGCCACAGAGCCAGGCTTACCATTTCCTCGCTCAACGCCTTTTCGTTGATTTTTAATATGGCTTTTAACGAGGAAGTTTCATCCGTTTCGCTGAGCGATACTATAATACCCATGCGCTCTTTGTCGACGCGTCCGAACGGAACGGTAACAGAACAGCCTGCCTCCGCCTTATCGCGAAGCTCGTCGGGTACTATGTAGCTGTAATCGGTATCAAAGCTGAAAAATGTGTTATCGACCGCAACGGTCGCAACAATTCTTTTCATTAAAAATCTCCGTTACTTTAATTCGTCGGGCTCAGAAATTACATACTTGCCGTCGCAGATTTCTTCAATAGCCGTAGAAACGGTCTTAATCTCAACGGGCTCTTCCTTTTCGATAGCCTCGTCGCGGATTTCGCGCGCTCTCTTGGCTGTGCCTACTACAAGGGAGTAACGGCTGTTTACATTTTCAAGCATTTTCTTTAAATCGGGATTAAACATAATAATCTCTCCTTATCTGTTATGAGCTATAAGCTCGTTTTCTAAAATTTCGTTAATTGTGTCAACGCATTTTTCAAGGTCGTCGTTGACAACATTGTATTTATATAAATCGGCGAACTCAAGCTCAAATTCGGCAAGCTCAAGACGTCTGTTTATATCGTCTTCATCATTAGTCGCGCGTTTTACAAGTCGCTCTCTCAGAATTTCAAGACTCGGCGGGAGAAGGAAAATCGGTACGCAGTCGGGACGAAGCCTCATAATATTCTGACCGCCCTCGACCTCAATAATCAAAAAGCAGATTTTTCCGTCGTCAATCGCTTTATTAACGCCCTCAACGGGAGTTCCGTAATAGCTTCCGTTATAAACAGTATATTCAAGAAGCCCTCTTGAATTAATAAGGCGTTTGAATTCCTCTTCAGTTTTAAAGAAATACGAAATTCCGTCAATTTCTCCCTCGCGGGGCTCTCGCGTAGTAGCCGATACGGACTTAACTATATCGTCCCTTCTGTTGCAAAGCTCTTTAAATACCGTGTCCTTACCGCAGCCGCTCGGAGCAGAGAGAACAACAAGCATTCCTTTATTATTCACAACTCTCCCTCCCCTTCAAAGCGTTTTGAAAGCGGCTCGGGCTCAAGATAACTGAGGATAACGTTATCGCTGTCGGTTATAATTACGCTCATAGTTTTTCTTCCGTGGGTTGCGTCGATAAGCGTTTTGTTTTCCTTACTCGTCTGAACAATACGCTTAACGGGAGCGGATTCGGGAGAAACGATAGCGATAACTCTTTCGGCATTAACAAGATTTCCGAAGCCTATATTTACAAGTTTCATAGTTTTATTCCTTATTCGATATTCTGAATCTGTTCTCTTATTTTTTCTACCTCAGCCTTTATATCAACAACCTTGCGGGCGATATCCACGTCGCTCGCCTTGGAGCCGATTGTATTAGCCTCGCGGTTGATTTCCTGAACGAGAAAGTCAGCCTTTCTTCCTATCGGCTCGTCAGAAGCGATAAACTGTTTAAGCTGAGAAATATGAGAGCGGAGTCTCACAGTTTCTTCCGCTACCGCAACCTTATCGGCTAAGATAGCGACCTCCTGGATAATACGCGCCTCGTCAAGAGCTACGTCGCCGATTATCTCGTGAACGCGTTCAACCAATTTATCGTTATATTCCCTGACAGTTTCGGGCGAACGCTTTTCGATATAGGAAACACATTCAAGAATATAATCCGAACGAGAGTTAATATCGTCAAACATTTTTCTTCCTTCGGCGCTTCTCATTTCAACGAATTTAAGTATAGCGCCGTCGGCAACCTCTTTAACGTAAGACCAGAGTTTGTCCTCGTCCTCCTCAGCCTTCTTAACTACAAGGACGTCGGGATAACGGCTTACGGTAGAAGCGCCGTAATCGCATTTAAGCTCGTAGGTTTCCTCAATTTCCTTAAGCGCCTTTACGTATGCTGAAGCGAGAGTGTTATTTACAACAACCTCGGCAGCCTCGGTATTAAGCGCCTCAATTCCGATAAAGCAATCGACCTTACCGCGCGCTACC
>CAMVRG010000032.1 GCA_947169815.1 uncultured Clostridia bacterium
CCAACGTTCAACTACGGCGGAGCAGTTCCGAGCGAGTTTACAAGAAACGTAGTTTTCTCGACTGCGCCTCAGGTTTTCGGCGGTAATGAGAATCAAGGCTTCAAGTTTTTCGTATGTATGCCGAAAAACGCCGTTTTCCTCTATGACGGAGGCGAATTGAAAATGCCCGCAATGCTTACCGCAATTAACATTAAAGATTCGTTTGCGGGAAATGACAGAGCTGCATTAGGCTTTATGCTTGCAACCGCGTCAACAGAAAAAGTAGAGAATTCAGACGTTTACAAGGATAACGCTTATTTCAGATTTTCTGATGTATGGAACGGTTACAGTAAACCGGATAAAGGCGCAGGCGGTCCCTCTGCTTCTCAGTTCTACTGGTCAAGAGCGTATGAACATGAGGCAGAAGAGTCTATGTCTCCCATTCCCGGATTTGACGGCGCAAGCGTTGCTAACACGAATAAAGATAATCGCGGAGCAAAAATCTCAAGTTCAGATAAGGAATGGTATCAGTATACAAATACTATTCACTACGTTGGTCAGAATGAAGCGTTTGTTAATGGATTACAAACGGCAGAATTCGGCTTTGTCGGACGTTCAATGAGATGGACAACAGTAGCTTCAACTTCTGTGAACGACTACCATACCTATAACGGTCAGGGTACGTTTTACGTAATTGACTACCGTAATGTCGCTGAAACAATCAAAGCTGTTGGTTCGTCATATCTTAATATCGGCGGAAATACTCAATATGTAAAACATGAGCTTTCTGATATAATTGACGCAATTACTTACCTACAGGATGAACCCACATCGGGCTTTACAAAAGATAACTATTTAAGCCGTGCGGCAACTGTTGCTGAAAACATTAAGACAAAAAAAGAATACCTCGCAAGCGTAACGGCTACCGCAACGGATATAAGCAGCTACGACGCGCTCGCTTCGGCTATTTCAACAACCAAGGCAACCTACGATTCCAACAACGCTGACGGAAAATACACGGCTGACAGCTTCGCTTCTTTCAAGACCGCTTACGAAGCTTCCGAGGCTGAGGCTAAAAAGGTTACAACCGACGGCTTTACCGTTGCTTCAACGGCTGATTCTCTAGTTGCTGCATACAAGGCGCTCAACGTAATTACTCCCGCAAGCGGAACCTCAGGCGACACAACCTTTACCTTTGACGAGGAAACGGGTAAGGTTACCATAGACGGCGACGGAAGAATGGACGATTACGAAAGCGGCGCGGACAGCCCCTTCGGCAATACCGATAAGATTAAAGAAGCCGAAATAGGCGACGACGTAAGCTACGTAGGCGCTCACGCATTTGACGGCGCAAGCGAGCTTGAAACAATTACCGTTCCCGCTTCGGCTACATACGGCGAAGGCGCTTTCGATAACTGCCCGAAGCTTAAAACCGTTATCATTACGGACGGAGCAGTTGAGAATAAATCCGCTGACAACGCACCGTGGAAGGCTCCTAAGGTAAGAATCGTTAAGCTCGGTAAAAACGAGGGCGACCTTTCCGTTACCTCAATCGGAGACGAGGTATTCGAGGATAATAAGAATACGGTATATTATTTCTATAATAAAGAAACCGTTATTCCCGATGCAAGCGGAGCTATCCTCGGCTCAAATCCGACAATTTACGGATATATTCCTTCTACGGCTTACAACTACGCCAAGAAATTCAACATCACGTTTATTGAGATTTCTCACGAGCACGTTTGGGACGGCGGAACGGTAACCGAGCCCACCTGTACGAAGGGCGGCTTTACAACCTATAATTGTCAGTTCTGCGATGAGACGAAAACAGATAATTATACCGCTCCTCTCGGACACGATTGGGACGCAGGCGAAGTAATTGAGCCTACCTGCACAGAGCGTGGCTACACTATTTACACCTGTCAGCGCGCAGGCTGCGGCGAAACTAAAAAGTCAAACTACACAAAGGCGGCAGGTCATAAGTACGACTCTGTACCCATTGCCGCATATGCAACAGGTGAAGTAAAACAGGATATTCAATACAAACACAATATTGAATGTTCAGTTTGCCACGAAGCAAGCAGAAGTGATTACTGTTCCTTTAAAATAAAAGGATACACGGAATATCTCGGACAGAGCTATATCGAATTTGAATGTTCAGTATGCGGAGGAACTTATCTCTATAAGTCCGAATCAGCGGCAGGAACTCATATGGTATTCTATTTCGGAGCTGACAACGAGCTTCTTCACACCGAAAACGTTGAAAACGGTCAGAAGCCTGTTGAGGTTCCCGAAATTCCGAATAAGCAGGCAGGTCACATTTATTCCTGGACTCTTGACGGAGTTGAGGTAACGCCTTCGGCACAGACGATAGTAAGCAATACTATTTTCAAGATTAAGGACGAGTTCGTTCAGTTTGACGTTACTTATAAAAATACCGACGGAATTACAATCGACAGCGAAAAGGTAAACTACGGCGCAACTCCTTCAGCGATTCCTGCGCTTCCGCCAGATGCTATAAACCGCGCTGACGACGGCCACGACGTTTACTCCTGGGATAAAGACCCGTACGGAGCCGTAATTACCGAAAACACAACCTTCACTCAGGTATTAACTCTTGTTCCTCACGAATTTACGGATACTATCCATGAGGAGGCGACCTGCACCGAGGAAGGAAGCATGTCGCGTTACTGTGAAAAGTGCGGATATAATATCGAAAACGAAATAATTCCCGCTAAGGGACACAGCTTTATCGAAACCGTTACAAAGAAGCCGACCTGTACCGCAAAGGGCGAAAAGGTTGTAACCTGCGCTGACTGCGATTACAGAAGCGTTGAGGAAGCTCCCGCAACGGGTCATAAGTGGAACGCGGGCGTTATAACAAAACAGCCTACCGTTGAGGAAACGGGTATTAAGACCTATACCTGCACGGTATGTAAAACAACCAAGAACGAGATTCTTCCAAAGGCGAGCGTTAAGGATGTTACTCCTACCGATAAGGAAGCGGATAAGGCTCCCGTAAACAAGGCTATCAAAAAGCCTGCGGGAATAACAACCGTATCCAACTCAAAGAAAAAGCAGCTCATAATTTCCTTTAATAAGGTTCCCGGCGCGCAGAATTACCGCGTAATGTACCGTAAGCAGGGCGCTAAGAAATGGAACTACGCATGGACAAACGGAAAGAACAAGTACATTCTCAAAAAGCTTAAAAATAAGGGTATGTACGAGTTTATGTTCGCCGCTTATACGAAGAACGCCAAGGGCGTATGGGAGCGCGGACAGTATTCAAAGACGAGCTACCGCTATTATTACAAAGCAAAGCTCAAGAGCGTTAAGCCTTCAAAGGGTAAGATTAAGGTAACCTGGGCTAAGGATAAAAAGGCTACAAGCTACCAGCTATTCTACGCTAAGAAGAAGAATATGAAGGGCGCCAAGAAGATTGAAATCAATTCAGGTAAGACGACCTCATATACAATCAAAGGTTTAAAGAAGGGCAAGTACTACGTAAGAGTCCGTGCAATCCGAAAGGTAAACGGAAAGAAATATGTAGGCGAATACGCTCATCGTAAGCCCGCTAAAGTAAAATAAAATTACACAGAAAAACCCGAGACGGAATATCCGTCTCGGGTTTTTTTTATTATTTTATTTTTCGGTATCCTCAGCTGCGCCTTCAAGCCCCTCTCTGTCGAACTTAAAGATTGTTGAAAGGATAACCTCAAAGCCCGTTTCAATAGCCTCGGGATTAAGTCTGTCGGCTGTGTCGCGTCTGTTGTGATAATAATCAGCGGGAGTCGGGTCCATAGCCGCAAGGCAGGTAGCGGTAATACCGTCCTGCGTAAGAGCCGCGGCGTCGGACGAGCCGAAAAATACGTTAGCGAACTTAAGGTCGTCGTGTCCCGCCTCAATAGCAGCGTCCATAACAAGCTGTGAGAATTTCTGATTATGCTTAACCGTACCCGTCATATCGCGGTTATACACGTTAAGGTATTCAAGGTCGCAAAGAGTATCAACGCAAAGAGCAACGGTTTCAACGCCCGAGTTACAGTACTCGTCGTGATGGTCCTTAGCCCACTGCTTACAGCCTCTGAGTCCTGCTTCCTCGCCGTCGGTAATCATAGCGACTACCTCGGTATTTTCAAGCTCAACGCCCGCCATATCAAGCATACGAAGCGCGCATACGGCGGCGTAGGTTCCCGTAAGGTTATCGTTAGCGCCCGGGGAGATAGTCTTGAAATCAACAAAAAGGAAGAGCGGAATCATACAAAGCGCCGTAAAGCAATGGAAATAGTAGCTGTAATTGATAAGGAAATCTCCGAAAGCGCCCATATTTACAAAGTTAGCAATAATAGTAACTATTGAAATTATGAACGAGGCGACAGCCGTTCCGATTGTAAGTCCCATTAATATTCCCGTAAGAGATTTGATATGAAGAATCTTTGAGTAGTAATTATGTCTCCACTCATACGCGGAATCGCAGTGACCCGAAATTATAATTCTTCTCTTTATCTCGCCCGTGGGCTTTCTCTTAGCGTAGAAGTTTCTTCCGTCTATCTTCTTATAAAGCACGTCGCAGAACTGCTTGTAAAGAAGGAATTCCATAACCGTAATAAAAAGTCCTAAGCCAACGGCGGCGCATACAACAATCTGAGGAATGAAGAAAGCGCTGTTTCCTATTCCGTCGAAATAATTAAGATAGGTAAGCGCAAGGCATACTACAACCGCAAGAATAATTACGCAGGATACGGTTTTTGTGAAATGTAAAAACGCCTTGGGAGCCATTTTATAGGTTTCAAAGCCCGTCTCATCGGCAAAGATATCCATTTCCTTTTTAATATGCTTCTGAGTGGCGTAACAGTTTTCGTTACCCGACTCACGCGGACCGTATTTTTTTATTACGTTTGTAATTTCTTTTACGGTGTAATCAACGTTTTCTTTGATTACCGCCTTTGGAAATTCGCTGAATTTCATAGCATTATCTCCTTATTCAAAAAATAATAAAATATTATATCAAACTAAAATTAATATGTCAATTTACTTTAAGACAAAACCGATTTTCTTCATAGCCTTTGAAAGCGTTCTCTGGGCAATACGGGACGCGATATCAGCGCCGTTAGTATAGCATTCGGTAAGGTAAGCCTTATCATTTAAAAGCTCTATGTAGCGCTTCTGAACAGGCTCAAGCTCAGCGACTACCGCCTCGCCTACCGCCTTTTTGAAATCGCCGTAGCCCTTTCCCGCGAAATCGCGCTCAATAGTTTCAATACTGTCGCCCGTGACCGCGGAATAAATCGTCATAAGGTTATTGATTCCGTCCTTACCGTCGGCGTAGCGTACCGACATTTCGCTGTCGGTTACGGCGCTCTTGAATTTCTTCATAATAATATTCGGCTCGTCGGTCAGATAAACCGTTCCCTTCGGGTTCGGGTCGGATTTGGACATCTTTGATACGGGATTCTGAAGGCTCATTACCCTTGCGCCCGCCTTGGGAATATAAGGCTCGGGTACGGTAAACACGTTACCGTAAATACCGTTGAAGCGCTCGGCTATATCCCTTGTAATTTCGAGGTGCTGCTTCTGGTCTGCGCCTACGGGAACGACGTCAGCCTGATAAAGGAGAATATCCGCAGCCATAAGGCAGGGATAGGTGAAAAGCCCTGCGTTTACGTTATCCGAATGCTGAGCGGATTTATCCTTAAACTGAGTCATACGGTTAAGCTCGCCGAACTGGGTATAACAGTTCAGAAGCCACGCAAGCTGCGAGTGCTGCGGAACATGGGACTGAATAAAAAGAATTCCCTTTTCGGGGTCAAGCCCTACCGCCATAAGCATTGCGTAAAGCTGCATGGTCTGCTGTCTCAGCTTTGCAGGCTCCTGGCGTACCGTAATTGAATGTAAGTCGGCAATACCAAACACCGTATCAAAATCCTCCTGAAACGAGGGCCAGCCCTTCATAGCCCCGAGATAGTTTCCGAGAGTCGGTATCGAGGTCGGCTGAATTAATGACAGTGAACGCTTTTTTCTTTCCTGATTTTCTGACATAACTGTTTCTCCGTTAGATAAATTCTTTTAATACCTCGCCCATAATTCTTACGCCGTTTTCAATATTTTCCTCGGACGGCGTAGAGAAATTGAGACGGATATAGTCGCACGGCGCCGTGTCGTCGGTCATAAAGCTTGAGCCCGGGACAACGGCGACCTTAAACTTAATAAGCTCCTTAACATAGCTCATCATATCCACGCCCTTCGGAAGCTTAGCCCAGATAAAGAGCCCGCCCTCGGGGCGTACGTATTCAAGCTCGGGACAGTACTTATCAAGACAGCCGCACATCAAGTTCAGCTTTTTACGGTAGATGAGCTTAATTCTTTCAATATGCGCGTTAACGTTGTATTCGTCAAACCAGCGCGATACAATCATCTGATTGAGTACGCCCGTATGAACGTCGGAAACCTGTTTCCCGATAGTGAAGGCGCCAGCCATTTTATTCGGAACAACTGCGTAGGCAACGCGGATACCGGGCGCAAGAATTTTTGAAAACGAGCCCGCGTAAATTACGATACCCTCGGTATCGAAGCTCTTAATCGCGGGAATATCCTCCCCCGCTACCCTGAGATTTCCGTAGGGGTTATCCTCAACGATTACAAGGTCGTTTTCAAGAGCAAGCTCGTACATAGCCTTTCTCTTTTCAAGCGAGAGGGTTGTACCGCCGGGGTTCTGGAAATTTGGTATGGTATAAATAAACTTAGCGTCGGGGTTAGCCTTTATAACCTCTTTAAGCTTTTCAATATTCATTCCGTCGGAGTCAATGGGGACGCCCGCAAGCTTTAAGCCGTGTGAACGGAAGCAGTTGAGCGAGCCTACGAAAGACGGCTCCTCACAGATAACCGTATCGCCCTCGCTCGTTAAAATACGCGTCGCGATATCCATAACCTGGGTACCGCCCGCGGTGATAATAACGCTGTCGTCGTCAGTACCGACGTTTTCTCTTTCCTTAAGCCACTCCTTAACCGTTTTCCTCAGCGGCTCATAGCCCTCGGATACGCCGTAAACAAGCGCCGATACGGGATTTTCGCTGAGTATCTCGTTTGAGAGCCTGGTTACCTCCTCTGTCGGGAAAGCGGCGACTGCAGGCGAACCGCCCGCAAAGGCTATCATACCCGGCTCGCTCGTAACCTTGAGTATTTCTCTTGTTGCAGAGGGTTTCATCCCCGCAAATTTTTCAGAGAGCTTATACATTATCTGTCCTCCAATACTGTATCAACAAACCGTTTCGACGAATTTCCGTCGCAAAGGGACACGAAACGGTCTTTAAATTTCTTCATTTTTATATCGTTCTTATCCGCTCTTAAAACCGCGGCTGAAAGCTCGGTTTTATTTTTAACAAGTTCACCGCAGACATAGCTTTCATAGTCGAAATAAAAGCCTCTGTCGTTTATATAGCTTTCAAGGTCGGGCGCAAAAAGAACCGCTGCGTTTCCTATAACCGCGTTTTCAAATATTACCGAAGAGTAATCGGTAATAAGAACGTCGGTAATAAAGAGCAAATCGTTAATTTCTCTTTCGTCGGACAGGTCGATTACGTTTTCGCCCGTTTTGAGCTTGTTTTTAATAAACGGATGCAGTTTAAGCGCTACCGCCCAGCCGTCTCCGAGCTCTTCAGCAAGCCTTTCAAGGTCGATAAACTCCTCGGGGTAATATCCGTCGTTAACGTTATTGCCTCTGAAGGTCGGAGCAAAGAGAGCGACTTTTTTACCTTTCAGCGATGGCGCTTTTTCATATATACGCCGTTTAGCGTTTTCAACGTACTCACTATCGAAAAACAAATCCGTTCTCGGAGTTCCGACGGGCTTTACCTTATCCTCGCTAATTCCGAAAGACTCGGCGTAAACGCTTACAATTTCGGGTGAGGAGCATATAGCCTCGGTATAGTTTTTATGGGTAAGCGAATTCTTTTCGGCGGTATCTCTTGCGTATCCGAATTTCTTAAACGCGCCCATAGCGTGCCAGACTTGAACGAGGTGCTGTCCGTCTCTGAGCGTGAGCGGATAAACCATAGGCTCATAGTCGTCGACTAGTATATACTTCGACCCGGCAAGCTCACCAGCGAGAGTATTCTCATCGGGTATGCTCTCCCCCGCCGCTACGGTGATATCGAAAGGAAGCGAATTCCTTTCAATATAATTCTTAATTGCGAGAAGGTTTCCGCCGAGCTCTCCCTTTGAGGTTGAGAGCATAAGAATTTTATTATCCGCCATCGGCAGCTTCTTTGCTTCGTTAAATTTTTTGATGAGTGATGCGTAACGCATTTTCTGAAGATGCGGATACGCCAAAGATTTCAGTTTACTCATTATAATTGTATCGTCCGTCATAACTGCCCTTGATAAGCTCGTCAGTTATCTCTGCCCATACGGCGGTTACGCTCTCAAATTTTTTATTGACATAAGCCGTCTTAAAGGCTTCGGTTTTATCCTTGTCGGCAACAGAGCCGTCGTTAATAAAATTACATATTCCCTTCGCGTTTTTCGAATACAGCGCGGGAATATCGCGCCAGAAATCAATATAAAAGCCGCGCTCGTTTATATATTTATCGCTGTCAAAGCAGTAAATGTAAATCGGCAGTTCTCTTAAAAGCGCCTCGTAGATTACCGAGGAATAATCGCTTACAACATAGTCGGCAACCGACATAAAGTCCATTCCCGTAAAGCTCTCGCCCTCAACGCAGTTCATATGAGAATCGGTAAAAATTCTCTCCTTATTCGTATTGACGACGTGGTGCTTTACAATGAGATTGAAAGCGTCATAGTTTACGCGCTTTATAAGCTCCTCACAGGCATTATCGAGAGCTTTTCTGTCGTCCTCGGTATCGCGGAAGGTCGGAACGTAAAGAATGTTTTTCTTTCCGTTATCAAGCGCGGGGTATTCTTTAAAAATACTGTCCCTGAGCCTTGCGTTTTCCTCTTCGCTCGTGAGGTAGTCCATTCGCGGAATTCCTATCGGAACGAACTTCTTTTCACTCTGACCGAACGCCTCGGCAAAATGGGGAACGCATTTATCTCCGCTCGCCGCTATAAGGTCGTAATTATTGTGCATTCTGAACGCGTCGGCAACGGCTGAGGACTTTCCGCCCTCCATATCAAGAATACTCTTTCCGAATTTCTTGAACGCTCCGAGCGCATGCCATAACTGAATGATTTTCAGCTCCTTTTTATGCTTCAGCATTGACGCTAAAATGCAGTAGCCGTCGAGCACGACCACCCTTGAAGTCGCCATAGCCTTCATCTGGCGGAACATTTCGGGGATATATTTAAGCTTTCCCGAAAGCCCCTCGGGTATCATCTTACAAAGCACCTCGATTTTATAATCGGGATAGTTTTTTTTCAGCTCGTTAATAAGATAACGGAAGTCAACCGAGGGTGTTTCGCTCTGGCGTGAAATAAACGATATTTTATTTTCAGCCTTTTTCAGCTTAAAGAGCGCATAAAATGCGCCCATAACCAAGCCGAATATTTTAGCAAAAATTTTTATCATATCAATTATTCATAAATAGGATACTTGTCGCAGATTTTCTTTACCTCGTCTAAAATGTATTCCTTCTTACCGTCAAAATCGGTAATTGCGAGATAAATAAGCTCGGCGATTTTATCGAAATCGTCGGCGTTCAGACCTCTCGTTGTAGCAGCGGGAGTACCGATACGAACGCCGCTTGTAACGAACGGCGAAAGAGGCTCGTTAGGTACGGTATTCTTATTAAGGGTAATATGCACCTCGTCGAGTCTGTTTTCAAGCTCCTTGCCCGTTACGCCCATTCCTCTTAAATCGAGAAGACAGAGATGGTTGTCCGTACCGCCCGAAACAAGATTAAGACCTCTTTTGGTAAGTCCGTTTGCAAGAGCCTGTGCGTTTTCGGTAACTCTTTTCTGGTATTCCTTAAACTCGGGCTTGAGCGCCTCGCCGAAGCTTACCGCCTTACCCGCGATAACGTGCATAAGCGGACCGCCCTGAGAGCCAGGGAATACAGCCGAGTTAAGTTTCTTTGCGAGGTCGGGGTCGTTACAGAGAATAAGACCGCCTCTCGGACCTCTGAGGGTTTTATGGGTAGTAGTAGTTACAACGTCAGCCCACGGGAACGGAGACTGGTGAAGTCCCGCCGCAACAAGACCCGCGATATGAGCCATATCAACCATAAGAAGCGCGCCGTTTTCGTGCGCAATCTCAGCCATCGTTTTAAAGTCAATCTCTCTCGGATAAGCGGAAGCGCCCGCTACAACGAGCTTCGGCTTATTCTCCTCAACGAGCTTTTTAAACTCGTCATAGTCGATGTATCCGTTTTCGTCAACTCCGTAAGGAATAAAGTTAAAATACTTCCCCGAGATATTCGCCTTTGAGCCGTGGGTAAGATGTCCGCCGTTATCAAGGCTCATACCTAAAACGGTATCGCCGAGCGAAAGAAGAGCAAGATAAACCGCGGTATTTGCCTGAGCGCCCGAATGGGGCTGAACGTTAGCAAAGCTGCAGCCGAAAAGCTCGCAGGCTCTTTTAATGGCGATTTCCTCAACTATATCAACGTACTGACAGCCGCCGTAATAACGCTTATTCGGAAGTCCCTCGGCGTACTTGTTTGTAAGTACGCTTCCCATAGCCGCCATGACCTGGGGGGATACGAGGTTTTCGGACGCGATAAGCTCAATATTCTCTCTCTGTCTTTTAAGCTCAAGAGCCATAGCGTCGGCTACCTCGGCGTCAGTTTCACGCACCTTTGCGATTGAATCGTAGTAATCGGGATACATTTTTTAAGTCCTCCATAATATATTAAATTATAATAATACTTGTATATAATATCACAAAAGGTAGTCAAATGCAATAAAAAACGGAGCCGCAGCCCCGTTTTTTATAACTTTACTTTGTATTGACTTTTTTAGCCTTGCTCCAGGCAGAATAGAGCTTCCTTCCGTTTACGATTTTATACGTCCTTACGCGAACGAAATATTCCGTACCGCTTTCAAGGGAATTAACCTTAATAGAGGTATTATTCTTTCCGTCAAGGGTTATTTTCTTTCCCTTTTTGAGCTTTTTCTTATTCTTTGAATACTGAAGCTGATAGCCGTCGGCGGTGGATTTTTCTTTTTTAATAATTGCCTTAAATCCGCCATTTACTCCGCTCAGGGATTTGAGCTTCGTATTCTTCGGATTTATGTTATAGGTAAGGGTTGCGCCTCCCTCATACCTTTTGCCGATAAACTTAATTTTAACCTTATGCTTTCCGATTGAGGTCGGATTCTTCTCATAGGTCACCTTATAGTTTTTCGGATCAACCACGCCGCCCTGGTAGTCCTTGATTACAACCTTCGGCTTATGCTTTCTTCCATCGTACTCAAAATTAGCCTTTTTAAGTTCAAAGGTTTCAACACGCCATATATAATGGTAGTATTTGAACTTTCCGCATTCCTTACACGTTACGAAGGAGCAGCCGTTTTCCTTTGTACTTGCGGGGAAGGTATAGTTTTTATCCCAATCGTGCTTACCCGTAGCCTTTGATACGCCCTCCTCCTCGGCGCCGCAGACCTTACAGTGTCTCCACTTTTTAAGGTTATAGCCGCAGTTTCCGTCGCTGTCGTCAACCGTCCACTCGCTCCATTTATGAGGTGTCGCGGGGAGGATTTCGTCGGCAAGGACGTTACCGCATACCGTACACTCACAGTAATAATATCCGTCTCCCGAGCAGGTCGGCTTTACATATCTTGTCTTCTTTTTATGGTATTTCGGGTCAGCCTTTTCGTGTACCTCGGTATAGGAATAGAAGCAGTCAAGACAGGTGTAAACGGTACAGCCGTCCTGATAACAGTTAACCTCATGCTCCTCGGCTGCAAAGCGGTGCTCCCTTGCGGGAATAACTCTTGTTCTTCTCTCGCCGCAGTAGGTACACTCGTCGATACAGTAACCCTCTTCGGTACATACGGGATAGTAAATATCAACCGTATTATAACTGTGAGCGGTCTTTTCCAAATCGCGTTCATAGATATATCCGCATCTTCTGCAAACCTCTTTAACGTGTCCCATATTCTGACAGGTCGGCGCAATCACCGTTTTCTCAAAATCGTGACCGAGAGAGGGAGAATAAATGTCATAATTTACAGCGCCGCAAATTTTACAGGTGTACTTTATTCCCTCGGGCTCGGTACAGCTTGCCTGTACCTCTTCTATATCGTAGTCGTGGTTACATACGATTTTGAATTTCTTTGAAACCGTTCCGATATAATCGCCCTTGCCGTTTAGAGTAAGAGTTGCCGTACCCGTCTTTTCATTATCGGTAAGTACAACGTCAAAGTCGGTATTTTCTTCAAGCTCTCTGTCAAAAAGCTTAACGGTAAAAGCGGGAACAACCGCGCTTCCGTCATAATCATAAGAGGTTTTTTCAAGCGTTAAATCAGCGTATTTAAGGTCGTTGCTCGTTACGCTGAAATTCGCCGACGCCGCCATGCCCTCGTAGTCGTTTATTCCGATTGCGTACGCTACGCCGTTTTTACCGACGCTCTTATTTCCGTAGTAATAAAGAAGATAATCCGTACCCTCGGCTAACGTCTTTTCCCCGTTTTCGCTGTCGTAAACGGTAACGGCGGGTTTATTGTCGTTAACGCCGCATTCAATGTTTTCAACGTCCTTCATCCTGAGAGAAGCAGTATTTGAGCCGATTATATTCTTAGTTGAATAATAGCTCGGATTATTTGAGAAATTATCCCATATAGTAGATTTATCGGTAACGTAAAGAGTCGAGCCCGAGGTAAAGGCGTTGGCAAGCCTTGTAAAAGCCGAACTATTAAGCTTCTCGGGGATAATAATTTTTGCGTTACCAACTATAGCCGAGGTTTCGTAGCTTGCGCAGACCTTCGTCGTTTCGTCGGGAATTACGTATACCTCGTCGTTCTTATTGAAATACTGAACGAGCCTTTTTAAATCCTTTGAATAAATTGAATGCTGATAAATCCTGAACGCCGTATTTCCCTCGGCTACCGTAAGCTCTGAAGGCTCGACGGCGGGGCTTAAGAAAGCTCTTTCGGAAATAACCGTAACAGACGCAGGAATATTGATTTTTTCTATTGAACAGCCCTCGAAGGCGCTTGCTCCGATAGACTTAAGCCCATCGTTAAATTCTACCTTCGTAAGATTTTTACAGCCCGAAAAAGCGTCGCTGTTAACCGCTGTCGTCTTGCTCGGAAGAATTGCCTCCGTTATAGGAGTATTCATAAAGCATGCGCTCGGAACTTTTGTAAGCGAGGACAGAACGTATAAGCCCGTAAGCTTTGAGCAGTTTCTGAAAGTGCTTTCTCCAAGCGAGGTTACAGACTCGGGAACGGTCATATCCTTAAGGTTATAACATCCGTCAAACGCCCAGGCGCCTATCGTTTTGAGCGTTTCGGGAAGCTCAAGAGAGGTAAGCGACGAGCAGCCCGAAAAGGCGCTGTTTCCTATAGCTGTAATCTTATCAGACATTTCAACGCTCTTTAAAAGCTCGCAGTTTTTAAAGGTTGACGCTCCGATTAAAGTAATACTGTTCGGCAGCTTAACCTCGGTAAGACTGTTGCAATTGGTAAAGGTTGAAGCAAGCGAGGTAACCTTTGTGAGCTTTGAAAAATCAGCGCTCTTTATATTTGTATTTTCAAATACGTTACCCTTTATCTCTTCAAGATTTATACATTCCGAAAGGTCGGCGTCCTCAAGAAAAGACGCGCCGTTAAACGCGGAGTCAATGCTCTTTAAGTCTTTTCCGAGTTTAATCGACTTTAGCCAGATACAGCCGCTGAACGCATTTGTTCCGATAGTTACAAGCTGCGTTGAAAACGGAACTGCTTTAAGACCCGTACAATTTGAAAACGCACCGTATGAAACGTCGGTTATATTCTCATATCCCTTAAATTCATTAAGCGCGCCGCAGCCCTTGAACATCTCGGCAGGAATTACGCTCATATTTCCGCCGAAATCAACGCTGAGAAGCGACGTACACTGCATAAATACGCCTTTTCCGAAGCTCTCGGCTGACGGCTGAATAACAGCCGCCTTTATACCGCTATGCTTGAAAGCACACTCTCCGAAGCTCTTAACGGATGACATATCAAACGATGTAAGAAGAATATCGTCGTAAAAGGCGTAATTTCCTATTTTTTCAACGTTGCTTCCGCCGTCTGCCGTAGTAATGTTCATCTCACGCATCGCGTTTGAGCCGATTTCCTTAACGCCGTTTCCGATATGAACGGACTTGAGCGTTTTATTATAGGCAAGCGCTTCGGCGCAAATAGCTTCGCATTCGTCGTTTATAGTAAGCTCGGTAACCAGCGGGGCTTTCGTTCCCGCAAAAGCGCCGCTTAACGACTTAACCGTACTCGGAAGCGTTACGCTGTGCTTTTCCTCGCTTTTTTCGTTATAGCCGAGGAGAACGCCGTCGCCGACGATATAAAACTCGTCGTCATCAGTATCAAGACTTGAAAACGCGTTACCCGCAATATACTTTACGGTATTGGGGAAATCAACAGAAAGCTTTTCGCTTATTCCCGAAAATGCTCCGTTTTCAATTCTTTCAAGACAGGGGCTGAGCTTAAGGCTTTTAAGCTTTGAAAACATAAAGGCGTAGCTTCCGATTTCCTTTACCTTTGTCTGAGATAAATCTATGCTTTCATAATAACCCGTCTGAAAGGCGTTGGCGCCGATTATTTCAATATTTTTACCAAAGGTAACGGATGATAACGTTGTACCTCCCGCAAAGGCTCTTTCGGCAACCTCAGTTACTGGCAGACCTTCAACCTCATCGGGTATTTCAATTACTCCGCCCGAATACTTTCCTCTTCCGAGAATACGAAGGGCTGTATGAGTTTCGTCGGTATACTCGTATCTGTACTTTCCGTCGGTTACCGTACTGTCAGCCGCGAAAACGCCCGACGTGCCGACGGTGCAGCTTGTAAGAAGTATTACAAGTGAAAGCAGAATGCTTATCAGCTTTTTCATTTACTATTCCCCCTTCTCTTCCTCAGAGGTTGACTCTTCGGTTTTTTCCTTAACGTTAACCCTTACGGTTTTGCTCTTTCCTTTATATGTTATGGTTACGGTTTTCGTACCCGCCGATGCGGTATCAAAGCCGCTTATTTTACAGTCGTTTATATCTACGCTCTGAAGACTTCCGTCGTCGTAATAAGCATTAATATAAAGTCCCTCAGAGCTGAATTTTTCTCCGATTTCGTATTCCGTTTTAAATACGTTATTTATGGTTATGAGCTTAATATCCTTAAGCACGGGAGCGGGCGTAGTTTCCTCTTCCCTTTGGGTTGTTTCGTCGTCATAGCCCGTAAATTCGTCCGTACCGTCGGACTTACGAGTTGTTCCGCTCTCCTTGTCCTTTTTCTCGATTTCTCTCAGCTCCGAATCATTTGGCGTATATACCGCCTTATAGCCGAGAGTCGTGCTTTCGCCCTCGGGAATTCCCGTATACGGCGGCTCCTCGTCCTCTTCCTCATCCTCGGGCTCGGATACCCCGTCGTCAACCACCTCGTACTCCTCACGCTCAGCGGGAGTCGTAGTCGTTACCTCTTCCTCCTCGTCGTCGGCAGAGAAGGTTGAAACAATACTCCTGAATATCGTAGTTCCCGTAATACTTCCTACGGCGGCGTTAGCGGTAATTGTGGTCGCAAGTATAACCGCCGCTACAAGCATTACCCTTGCGCCTCGGCTGAGGCTTTTAAAGCCTACCGCGCCCGCTCTTGAAAGAAATCTTCTTGAAGAAAGGAGCGGGAAGATAACGCGGCTTGTATTTTCCGCGTTAAGCTCTATTTCAACAATTGCGTCGGAGCATTCGTCGATAAACTCAAAGTCAATTTCATTATC
>CAMVRG010000033.1 GCA_947169815.1 uncultured Clostridia bacterium
GGGTAAGTACATAGAACAGTTCTTCTGAATCTATAATTCCTTTTGATAAGGTTTTCAGTCCGGTTACAACCTCCGATAGCATACTTGAATTTTTATCCTTATACGTTATTTTTTTAGGTATCTGGATTATCTTTGTGCCGCTTTGTGCAGTTTTCAAAGCGAACCGCCCGATTCTTAAGCAGCTTGCTCCGAACAAAAACGGTAACAATCTTTTGGGGATTGTTTTAGGCTTTCTGCTCGGCTTCGGGCTCAACGGCTTTTGCATTTTTATGTCGGTGCTGACGGGAAAAATTCACCTTTACTTTAATGAATTCAATCCGGTTTTGTTCTTTGTTTTCCTCTTTTTTGTAGCGGTTCAGTCCGGCGCAGAGGAAATTGTAACGAGGGTTTACTTTTATCAAAAGCTACGCCGAAGATACAAAAGCCCGCTCGTCGCAATTATCGGTAACGCCCTCCTTTTCACCTGTTTACACCTGTTTAACGACGGTATAACGGTGGTTTCGGTTCTTGAAATATTCGCTTCGGGAATCGCGTTCTCGCTCCTCGTTTACTACTATGACAGCGTTTGGAGCGCAATTATGTTCCATACCGCATGGAACTTTACTCAGAATATCCTGTTCGGACTTCCGAACAGCGGACTGGTTTCGGAATATTCGCTTTTCAAGCTGGACGCGGCTTCCGCTCAAAACGGAGTTTTTTATAACGTCGGCTTCGGCGTTGAAGGAAGCGTCGGCTCGGTGATTACTCTTATTCTCTTTATCACAGTTGTTATCATAATCAACCGCGGCAAGCCCGAAAAGAATAACGTCTGGGAAAACTTCCCTCCCCCAAAGAGAAGGCGCAAAAGCAAAAAAGAAATAAGGGTATAATATGGAAAACAAATGCAACTCAGTTGAATATAAGAAATATGATGCCTCCCTCGAAGCGGAGGTATTAAAGATTTTTACAGAGGCGTTTGAAAACTATCCACTGTTCTACGGCATTTTCAAGGACGGTTTCAAAGATGAGAATAAATTTCTCAGCTTTTATAAGTACCTTATGAAGGTTATATTCAAGGCAACAATACGCAAAGATGAATGCTTTATCGGCTTTAAGGAAGGAGAGGCGGTAAGTATAGTAATTACCGAATCGCCGACTGATAAGCCTATAGGCGTTTGGGATTATACGGTCTGCGGTATGGCAGGCGTTATTATGCAGCTCGGACTGAAAAACACTTTTAAGTTTATGGACCTGTCCGATGAAACGGAGGTCGCTGTAAAAAGCATAACGGAGCCGCGATGGCATTTATATTTTCTGGCGGTTGACCCAAAGCACCAGGGAGAGGGAATCGGTTCGGACGCAATAAAGAATTTTTTAATTCCGTCAGTTAAAGAAAACGGCGGAAATCTGATTACCGTTACTACAAATTCCGAAAGCAACGTTAACTTTTATCTTAATAACGGTTTTTCGCTTGTAAAAGAAGAAACTCTTGAATATAACTCAAAGCCTGTCGGAAACTGGACCTTCAGGATGGATTTATAAAAAGCATTAACTCTGCTGCGTAACGTTTTTAAGTGTTTATCATTGAGGCTCGGAATAAATCAATTAGGGCCTTTTTGCTTTTATACCGTTTTCGGTAGTTACTTAAATCAATCGTTTACAAAAAACAAAAAGTAATGTATAATTATGTATATTGTATTAGTTGAACAAAGAGGTAAACAATAATGAGAAGCGGTTTTTGTGAACGGAAATTCCGTTCAATGTTCATATCAGGTACATTTACAAAAGCTGTAATGTATATTATGCTTCTCTGCGACAGTATTATTGCAGGATACTTTATCGGAGATTCGGGAGTTGCCGCAATAAATGCCATTACACCTGTTACGGGTGTAGTAACATTTTTCGGAGACCTTGTATCAACAGGAGTCGGGATAGTTTTCGCAAGAGAAGTCGGAGCTATGAGAAAAAAGCGAGCTGATGAAATATATAGTCAGGGACTGATTATAAGTATTTCAATCGGTTTAGTTTCGGCTCTCACAATCTTCTTTATCAAAGATATATATTTTAAGGCGAACGATATAACAGGAGATATTCTTAACAATGCGCTTCAATACTATCGGCTCGTTCCGCTCAATGCTTTTCTGACTATCTTCATATTCTATATTGAACAAATGGTGTACAGTGACGGCGACGAGCTTTGCAATAACATCTGCTATGCGTTCCAGATTGGCGGAAATATTGTGCTCTCTGTTATACTGACCAAATTCTACGGAATGGTTGGAATCATACTCGGTTCGGTAATCGGAAACGGTCTCGGAATTCTTGTTTGCTTCTGGCATTTTTTCCGCAAAGGGAATTCGCTTCATTTCGTTTGGCATCTGTCTTTTAAAGACTTCCTGCTTACGTCACGGTACAGTATAGTGGATTCGTCCGTATATCTCTGCTGGGCATTGATGGACTATGTGATGATAGGCTTTGTATCGAGAAACTATGGGGATACAGGTCTTATAACTCTTGCGGTAGTAGTAAGCCTTATTGAATTCAGCGTTGTAATGGACGGCGTAGGAATGGCGATGCAGCCTCTGATTGGAACCTACTTCGGCGAAAAGAATCACAAGTTAATTAAAAGAGTAATGAAGTCAGGCATAAAAGCCGCTCTCATTGAAGGCGTAATTGCTACAGCGTTAATACTGATTTTTGCAAAGCAGTTCTGCGGCCTTTTCGGAATCACGGGCGGTACAGCGCTTGGGCCGTCAATGGCTGCTATCCGTACTGTGTCGCTTGGATTTACATTTTGCAGCGCCGTATCTCTTATGACTTCATATTATATGCTGATAGACCGTATTGGAATGTCTGTGTGCGTTTCGTGTATTCAAAACGGATTGCTTTATATGCTCCTGCCAATAACGGGCTCTGTATTGCTTGGCGCAGGAGGTATGTGGGCAGGTTTTGCAGCAGCGCCTGTACTTACACTTACCGGCACCCTGCTCTTTGTTTATATGAAATTCGGAAAGGACAATTTCCCGTTCCTGCTTAAAAATATGGATACGGAAATTGTAGTTATGGAAAATATCCTTACTGCAGATAATGCAGTTGCACTTTCAGAGAGCGTCGGCGAAAGCTTACTCGCCCACCGGTATTCAAAAACAGAAGCAAACCGTGCCTCTCTCTTTACAGAGGAGATTGGCTTAACAATTCTTGAAAAGAATAAACAGGCAAAAAAGCCTGTTCTTATAGAACTTTCACTCTTCTTTGAACCTGATTCGGTTCTCATCATTCAGCGTGATTCCGGCGAATTATTTGACCTTACCGACCCGGACCTTCACATTAAGGGATTAAGCAGCTTTATACTCAGCGGGCTTATGGAAGCTCATAATGAAAAGGCGTACCTGGTGACCACGGGATACAACAGGAATATGATACGCTTTTCACGCAGTGAACAGTAAACGGAGGTTTATAAATGAATGTATATGATTTTGACGGAACGATATTTTACTCTGACTGTTCAATAGGTTTTGCTCTTTGGTGTATGAAACGCCATCCTAAATTATGGTTCACTTTCTTCCCCGGCTTGCTTAAAAGCATAATCCAACACGAAATGGGTAAAATACCGAATTATCAGCTGCAACGTAAAATGTTCAGTTATCTGACAATGATAGACGATTTTGACGAGCAGATTGAAAAGTATTGGGACAAATATGAGTGCAGAATTTCAGAATGGTATCTTGCGCAGAAAAGACCTGATGACCTTATTATCAGCGCGTCTCCCGACTGTATTATCGGACCTATTGCAAAAAGGCTCGGCGTAAACTATATGGCAACTGAATTTGACCGCGAGTACGGCGTGTTTTTAAACAATCTGATGTATGCTAAGGAAAAGGCAAAGTATATCTTTGACCACGGTTTTCCCGTTATTGATAATTTCTATTCGGATTCTCTTGCGGATACGCCTCTTGCCTTATGTGCGGAAAAGGCGCATTTAGTAACTGATAAAGCGACTAACGTAATTGACTGGCCGGATTTGGATAAGGAAACGATGGGTAAGGTGAAAAAGAAAATCGACACCGGCTGGAACGTTCATTTAAAGGAAGACGAATAATACCGAAAGTAGAACTTAAAGATGTTTAACGTTGAGAAAAAATCGGAAGGTAAAAACGTAACGCTTGTATTATCGGGCAGACTCGATACCTCTACTGCACCTGAGCTTGAAGCGGAAGTAAAGGCGAGCGTTGAAGGAACGGAGAACCTTATTTTTGATTTTGAGGAGCTTGATTATATTTCATCGGCAGGTCTCAGGGTATTGCTTTCCGCTTTGAAAATGATGAGTAAACAAGGCTCAATGAAAATAACTAATGTCAGTGAAAGCGTTAAGGATATTTTTGAAATTACAGGCTTTTCCGATATATTAACAATTGAATAAAAGCGCCTTCCTCAAACGGTGCAGAAAAAGACATTTTTGATTAACCGTACAGCCGATTATCACGGCTGTACTTTTTATTTACAATTTATAATGTATGTGGTATATTATAATCAGCATAACTCTATTCTTTTTTGAAAGGTTTTGATACTATGAAAAAAGCTTTATCAATCTTATTATCGTTGTTAATGGTATTATCCGCGTTTTCGGTAATGCCCTTTTCCGCGTTTGCGGAAAGTGAAACGGCAACAACGGGAAACGGAACCGAGGATGAACCGTGGGTGGTTTACAACTGGGCAGCGCTGAAAGAAAAAATGGCGCTCGGCGGTTATATCAAACTCGGCGAGGACGTTGTTGATTCAGGAACGGGCGCAATTACTGTTCCGGGCGGAACAGAGGTTACTCTTGACCTTAACGGCTTTACCGTGAACCGTAATCTTAACCAAGCACAATATTACGGCTACGTTATACTCGTAAACGGAGAATTAGATATAACGGACAGCGGAGAAACGGGAAAAATAACCGGCGGCAATTGCAGGTACAGAAACGGATATACTTACGGGGGCGGAATTTGCATTAACGGAGGAACTTGTAATTTATACGGCGGCTCAGTTTGCAAAAACAATTCCGAAGGTTCCGGCGGCATATGCGTTATGAATACGGGCACGCTCAATGTTTACGGCGGCTCAATAAGCAATAACACAACAAGCAGCAGCGGCAGCGGCATAGGCTCTTATGACTCAACCGTAAATATACACGGAGGCGTGATTTCAAAAAACAGCTGCGAAGGCTACGGCGGTGGAATATACCTTGATAACAGCGTTTTAACAATGGATAACGGTCTGATAAACGGTAATCATGCCTATTGGGGCGGCGGCGTTTGTCTAAGTTACGGCAGCAGTTTTGTTTTTAACGACGGCACTATTTCCGAAAATAATTCCGGCAATACGGGCGGTGCGGTTACATGTATGGAGGGCAGCACGGCTACCTTTACTATGAACGGCGGAATAATCAGCGGGAATTATTCAAAAAACGGTAAGAACGGCGGCGGCGTGTATGTTTGCAACAATTTTAAGTTTTACCTCAACGGCGGCAGCATTACAGGCAACTATGTAGAGTATAGCAATAATAATTATACGCTGGAACTCGGCGGCGGCGTTGCCGTTTGGGGCACGGGCTTTTATGTAAAAGGAAGCCCCGTAATCAAGGACAACTACTGCCTTAATACCGCTACCGGCGTAAGCACCGCAAACGATGTGGACGTCCAGCCCGCTTACGGAAACTGGACCGTCAATCTCGCGGGAGCGCTTGAGGAGGGCGCCGCAATAGGCATAAGCTCACACGGTACAGGTAAAGTGACGAGCGGGTTTAATACCTATCATGAAAACGACGAGCCGTCAAAGTTCTTTTTCGCCAACCAGCAAGGCTACAAGTTTTATAAGAATGCTGACGGAGAAGCGGAAATAGGTGAAATACCCAAACACACGGTTTCATTTAACCCAAACGGCGGAACGGGAACGATAGAACCCGTTGAGGTTTATGAGGGCGAAGAATATACGCTTCCGTCCAATACCTTTAAAAAAGAAGGCCGCTATGCTTACGGCTGGAAGGTCGGCGACGAGTATAAATCCAAAACCGGCGATAAAATTACCGTAACGGCGGACACCGTGGTTACCGCAGTATATGCGCAGACGAAAACTGTTAACATTGTAAAGGACAACAGTACAACCGACGTTGAGGGTACGCTTACGTTAAAGGATACAAAAACGGGCGAGAGCTTTGACTTTACATACTGCGTTATGTGCCCGAGTGCGTTTACCGAACCGTCAAATTCCCAGGTGGAGGCAGCCATAGCCGAAGCGAGAGAGGGAATGCTTGAATATGCAAAGGAAAAAGCGGGAAAACATACCGTTAGGGTAGTTAAGGACGAGCTTTCCGACCCGGATATTACCGATACGGTTACTACAACAAATCCGAAATTCGTTTTTCCGTTTGACCCCTCACTTACCGACGAATACCCGAGCATTGACCAAAACGGCGACTTATTTGTTTATACCTTCCTTGAAGGCGAGCTAAGCCACTATTGGCGCTATGACCTTACGCTTGAAGCGGAGTTTTCAAGCGAAGAGTCCGAGCCGACGCCGGCTCCCGCGCTCACACCCGAGGAGGCTGCAATGCAGACCGAGGAAAAGGCGGAGCAGGATATAAAGAAAACCAATACTGATAAAAAAGACGTTGCGGGCTCAGAATATCAGCGCTTAATGCTGAAAGCGACCTCAAAGGGTAAAACGATAACTCTTAAGTGGAAAGCGATAAACGGAGCAAACGGATATATAATCTACGGCGCACCGTGCGGTCAGAAAATGACGCGTCTTGCGACAATAACCAACCCGAAAGCCACCAAGAAGGTCTTTAAAAAGCTCAAAAAGGGTAAGTATTACAAGTACATAGTAGTTGCGTATAAAACAACAGCCGCAGGCAACAGAATAATGAGCAAGTCAAAATCCGTTCACTGCACGACCCCCGGCGGCAAAAAGGGCAACCCGACGGGCATAAAGCTTAAAAAGACAAAGCTCACCTTAAAGAAGGGCAAGAAGGCGAAAATAAAAGCAACGCTTCTCAAAAAGGGCAAGGTTGCAACGCATATTGCCGCTATCCGTTATGAAAGCTCAAACGCAAAGATTGCGACGGTGGACAAAAAAGGCACCATTAAAGCAAAGAAAAAGGGTACCGTAAAAATCTACGTTTACACGCAAAACGGTCTCAGCAAAACAATCAAAGTAAAGGTTAAATAAACATATGGGAGGGTCTCGGTACCCTCCCTTTTAAATATTTACAATTAATAATATTTGTGGTATATTATAATCAGCATAATTCTATTCTTTTTTGAAAGGAATTGATACTATGAAAAAATCTTTATCAATCTTATTATCATTGTTAATGGCGTTTTCTGCATTTTCGGCAATGCCGTTTTCGGCGTTTGCGGATACGTACAAAGGTATTGAATTAGATGAACCCAAGTTCTATTTTGACACGTCCGCAACCGGATGGACGCTTGGTACAAATGACAAAATAGCGTTTTATATCACTTCCGATAAGTACGGCGAAGCGATGCCTTACGGAGGTAAAAAGCTTTGCGGAACTCTTTGCGAGTCCGGCAGCGAAGAAGGTGTATGGGAATATGACCCTGCCGCAAAAGGAATTTCAATTGAAGACGGTGTTCAGTATAAAATTCAGTTCTATAATACCGGTGATCCGGAACTGACTTATCCGTTATATTTTGACTCTAACTGTCTTGGACATGTTGCTGTTTGCGACGGTACTGAATACGAAAATCCCACCGATTCTTCAGAGTTTATGTTGGCTGCTTTCTGGAATGACCTTGATAGTTCCGTTTACGGCCCCATGCTTGCTATTACCTCATCGGGTAGTGTTGTGGGCACGTGCTTAAAAGATAACGAAACCAAACCGGATATGTTTGAAAACTTCATTTCCGTTGCCGGCGATACAGGCGTAACGGGACTTGAAAAAGCGCGTGTATATGTTGTAGAGCCTGGAACGAAAACCGAACAGCAGCTTATTGACGACCTCGGCACCGCCCTTGGCTTAACCAAGCAGGACGTTTACGACGCATTTAATGAAAATTCGGTTGAAACTACCTGGGATTACACTATTTCAACCCTGCCCGGCGATGTTGAAATCGCTTTAAAATGCGGCGATAACGTGTATTATTCGTTTTCCGACGACGGAAATACGGTAAACATTTTCGGCTCAGGCGATATGTATTCGTGGGATAACGCCGATAATAAATCCCCGTTTAACGGCGATGAAGATATTTGCAACGTAATAATCGGCGACGGCGTAACCAATATCGGCGATTACGCGTTTACCGGTTGCGGACTGTTGAGCGTAACTATACCAAAAAGCGTGAACGCCATAGGCGAGGGAGCGTTTGCTTCTTCCTATGTTGATGGGATAGTGATTCCCGATGGCGTGGAAACGCTGGAGGAAAACGTTTTCAGCGGCTGCACCAACCTGAATCAGCTATATATCCCCTCAAGCGTCACCGCAATAAAGAAAGGCGCTTTTAAAGACGCGCCCCTTAGCAAAGAGGTGTTCCTCGGGGCGTCAGGCGATGACTGGAGCGCGGTTGCAACAGACGAAACGGATAACGAAACTCTTCTGAACGCCGAAAAGTATTTCGGCATTCCCGGCGCGTTTGACGGCTTTAAAGCGGCGGATATTGATGCCGTGAATTATAAAGAAAATGAGAGCGGGTCAATACTCGTTCTCATTGAGAATAACCATATAAACGAAAAGATAACGCTTACCGTTTTTAACGACAAGGGTGAAACGGTGTGTAGCAAAGAAGCAACTGTCACTCGCTATATGAGCAACCGTTATTTTTCCATTGCAGAATGGACTCCGCCCTATCTGAAGAGCGGAGAATATACCGTTTTTGCTTACGGTGTTTTGGACGGTTACGAAGGTAACACGGAAAAGGACGGCAAACAGTATCTTTATTACGGTATGGAAAGCTTTGAAGTAACGCCCAAGCCGGTATTTTCAATTTCAAACTATGCCGAGCTTAAGGAATTTGCCACGCTGGTAAACGGCGGCAACAACACCCTCGACGCTGTTCTAACCGCTGACATCGTCGCAGATGATGCCGACTGGACGCCAATCGGCACTTATGCAACACGTTACATAGGCACCTTTGACAGCGGCGGACATACAATTACCGGGCTTTCCAACGAAGATGTTAATGATAAGCCGGATTATGCAGGACTGTTCGGCTATGTCGATAAGGGCGGCGTTATAGAGAACGTCGGCATCAAAGGCGGAAACATAAACGGCGGGAGCTATGTTGGCAGTATTGCCGGATATAATGAAGGTACAATTCAAAACTGTTATAATACAGGCAAAGTGAATGGCAAAGCTGATACCGGCGGCATAGCAGGATATAACAGTAACAATATTCAAGATTGCTATAATACAGGCACTGTATACGGCAACGGTTCCTCTATCGGCGGAATTGTCGGAGAAATGAAAAGCGGCACGGTTAAAAACTGCTACAGTTCGGGAAATATTATAAGTTCTTATGGAATTGTTGGCGGCGTAATAGGTCGTTTTATGGGTGGAACTGTATCAAATTGTTATAACACAGGAATTGTAACCGGTAAAAATGATTATGTTGGTGGTGTTGCAGGTAACTGTAAAGGTACATTAGAGAACTGCTATAATACAGGTACTGTTAAGGGTGGTTCTCATGAAGTTGGAGGCGTTATTGGATCGGTTATTGATAATGCTAAAATAATTAATTGCTATAATAAGGGAGAAGTAGATTGTACATATTCTAAAGCCGGAGGAATTACCGGATATGCGCAAAACTGTATAATTAGTAACTGCTTTAATACAGGAAACGTTAAAGGCGGGTTAGATGGGGTCGGTGGAATTGCAGGCACTTTTGGGGACGCAAAAGTTGAAAACTGCTATAACTTAGGCGAAGTAAACGGACAAGATGAAGTTGGTGGCATAGCAGGACGGAGCTTTAAATATAGCGGTAACTGTATAATTAATTGTTGCTATAGTTATGGAGCCGTTATCTGCAATGGCGAGCACTTCGGCGCTTTGGCTGGTAAAAATGAAAACGGAATTATTACGAATTGCTACTATGACAAATCATTATGCGTCGGTGTTACAGCTATAGGCGGAAGTGAAGATACGATAAATGTCAAAGGTCTTACCACCGCAGAGATGACTGGAACAATGGCTCTTGATAATATGGGGTTCGTCTACGGACCCGGCGAAACAAGCCCGTGGCTTGTAAAAGCTGACTCAGCGGATGAAACCGACGGTAAGTATTGCTTGTACTACCCGCACCTGAAAGGCTTTAAATATGACGTTACCGGGGACGCTGCGGACTGGCCCGCAAAAGTTGAGACTGCCGTAACCTGGAACGAGCCGGAGTCATATAAATATACCGGCTCGGAAATAAAGCCGACAGTGACAGCAATTACCGTAGGCGGCAAGGCGCTTGACAGCAGCGATTATACGGTATCTTATCAGCAAAAAACCGATGATACCTGGAAACCGGCAACCGAAGCGAGAAATGCTGGCGATTACAAGGCTATTATCACTTTCACTGCTGACGGACACGCGAATATTGAAAAGGCGTTCACCATCAATAAGGCTGACCTTACCGTAACCGCAAATAAGCAGGAATATACATATAACGGTTCAGACCAGGGTCCCGGAGATACGGCGTATACAGACCCGGCTGTGCTTGCGGATGTTATAACCGTCAGCGGTTTAAAGGGCGATGATAAGATTACAAGCGTTACAATAGACGGACAGGGACTAAACAAGGGCGATTATGACCTTGTGCCCTCGGGGGCAACTGTCAACGGCAACCCGGCGGGAAACAACTACAATGTAACTTATGTAAACGGCGTGCTTAAAATTAACCCCAAAAAGCTTGATGTAACCGTTTTCGGTCAGGAAACATATGCACGGTATAACGGCACGGAGCAATCCTATACCGGCACTGTGCTGTGTACAAACGTTCCGGAATTTGATTACTCAAAATTCAGCTATACGGGCAATACCACCGTTAAAGGAACGAACGCGGGTGATTACGAAATAAAGCCGTCGGTAGCTGCTTGCAAATACAGCGACACTAACTACGAAATTAACTGGATTGTCGGCTCGCCGATAAGACTCATTATTACCCAATGTGCGCTTGATATAACGGCGAATAGCAAGGAAACCAACCACGGCAGCGACCTTGCCGCACTGACCTATACAATCAAAAACTATAATAGCTGCTACTATAACGAAGACGAGCTGAATATCAGTATCAGCACTGACGCAGACAAGAATAAGCCGGGTACCTACGAAATCACCGTTACCTGCGAGGACAACCCGAATTATGCTGTCAGAACCTTCGGCGGTACATATACCGTCGGCGACGACCCGCACTATTACGGAACTCAGGGCGACGAGCGCTTTACCTGTACGGTTTGCGGCGCGGTTGACGATACGCTGAAAGCCGAAGCAGAAGCGGCGGATAAGGACGCGGCGGATACGGTGGCGGCAAACGCGGTAACGGATATGATTAACGCCCTTCCCGAAAAGGAAGAAATCACCACCGCAGACGAAGCGGCGATTAAAAAAGCGCGCGAGGCTTACGATTCTCTTACCGACGACCAGAAGGCGAAGGTAACTGAAGAAACGGTTAATAAGCTTAAAGATGCCGAAAAGGCTCTTGCCGAAGAAAAGGCTGAAGAGGCAACCGCGGCGAAGGAAAAGGCGAAAGCTGAATTTATCGCAGGCGTTGACGGAGCTTCAACCGAGAGTTCAGTCACAGTTAAGTGGGGTAAAGTTCCGAATGCAAAGAGATACGTAATCTACGCCGCGTACTGCGATAAGAATCATAAGTATAAATACAAGAAGATTAAAACCGTAAGCGGTAAGGTAACAAAGTACGAAGTTAAAAAGCTGTACGGCAAAAAGCTTAACCCGAAGAAGAACGTTAAGGTTTACATAGTAGCGCAGAAGAAGAAAAACAGAAAGTGGAGAAAAATCTTTAAAACACCTACCTTCCATATCGCGGGCGCGCAGAGTAAATGCTCAAACGTTAAGAAGATAACGGTTAAGAAAAACAAGTTCACTCTTAATGCAGGCAAAACAGCAAAGATTAAAGCTAAAATCGTTCTTGTTGATAAAAGCAAAAAAGCCGTTAACCACGTTGCAAAATTCCGTTACAGGTCAACCAACACGGCGGTAGTTAAGGTAACTAAGAGCGGAAAAATAAAGGCGGTAGGCAAAGGCAAAGCAACCGTATTTGTTTATTCAAACAACGGCACCGCCAAGGCAATAAAAGTCACAGTTAAATAATTATCACAAAAGGCGCGGAGCAATCCGCGTCTTTAATATTTACTTCTTTGCAATACTATGATATATTAATATTTGGAAACATTTATTTAGAAACCTTTAATGTAATGGAGGAAATATTTATGAAAAAAGTTTTATCAATTATTTTATCACTTTGCCTGCTTCTTTCCCTTATGCCCCTCACGGCATATGCGATTGAGGTTGATACAACCCCGCCCGAGATTCACATTGATACCTTAACTATGACCTTGCCCGACGGTAAAGACACCGTTACGATTGACGATAAGATTAAGCTTTCCGTTGAGGTAACGGACGAAAGTGAAATTACCTATGTTGAAGCGTATTATTACAACTACGCCGTAGAAAAAGGCAAGTCTTTCAGTTTTACGTACAATGCACAGAGCGGTAAGTTTGAGTGTGAAAAAACGATTGATAACAACGTTGCCTCGGGCGAGTGGAAGCTTTTACGCTTCAGTCTTCGAGACAACCATGACAATTATGCTTATTATTACAATACGTCATACAGCACGAACGAGCCGAGTTCGGATTTAGACGCGTTTAATTTCACGGTCGTGGGAACGAACCCCGATATTGCCCCTCCCGTTATTAATATAGATACTTTTACTATGTCTCTTCCCGAAGGCAAGTCAAGAGTTATCGCAGGCGATAAGATTAAGTTTTCGGTCGAGGTAACGGACGAAAGTGAAATTAACCATGTTGAAGCGTATTATTACAACTACGCCGTAGATAAAGGCGAGTCTTTCAATTTTTCATTCAACGCACAGAGCGGTAAGTTTGAATGCGAAAAGACCATTGATAACTATGTCGCTTCGGGCGAGTGGAAGCTTTTACGCTTCAGTCTTCGAGACAACCATGACAATTATGCTTATTATTACAATACGTCATACAGCACGAACGAGCCGAGTTCGGATTTAGACGCGTTTAATTTCACGGTCGTGGGAACGAACCCCGATATTGCCCCTCCCGTTATTAATATAGATACTTTTACTATGTCTCTTCCCGAAGGCAAGTCAAGAGTTATCGCAGGCGATAAGATTAAGTTTTCGGTCGAGGTAACGGACGAAAGTGAAATTAACCATGTTGAAGCGTATTATTACAACTACGCCGTAGAAAAAGGCGAGTCTTTCAATTTTTCATACAACGCGCAGAGCGGCAAGTATGAATATGAATATACTGTAGGCGAAAACACCCCTACGGGCGAGTGGAAGCTCTTACGCTTCTCGCTGCGGGACAGCAATGACAATTATGGATATTATTACAATACGTCATACAGCACGAACGAGCCGAACTCGGATTTAGACGCATACAACTTTACCGTTGCAAAAACCTGTAAGATTACCTTTGACACACGCGGGGGAACGCCGGTTGCTCCGATTTATGTTGAAAAGGGAACAAAGGCGAAGGCTCCCGATTATCCCGAAAAAGAGGGCTTCACTTTCGGAAGTTGGTATAAAAACGCGGACCTTACAAACTACTTCTCGTTCAGCTACGATACAGTTGACGAGGATATGACCCTGTACGCGGGCTGGAGCATTATGCTCTCAGTTTCAAACTGGAATAAGACGGCGTCCGAAGAGGGCACCGGCGGCGGATATGTAATGGGCAGTTTCGGCTGGCACACGACCGGATGCTCGAATATCTCGCTTGATGAAAGCGGCGAAACGCTTCGCCTTACCGCTATTCCCGATACGGGATATGTATTTACGGGCTGGTACAAGGGCGTTTATACCGGAAGCAGCTCGGGACAGAGCGCCGAACCTCTTGATTTGGACAACCCGGAAACCCTTGTTTCAACACAACCGTCATTTGATTTTACCGTCGATAAATATTCCGTAATCATTGCGGTATTTGAAGAGTGCACAAACCACGACTGGACTCAGATTATTGAAAAGGGTTCTCCCGAAGAAGACGGAAAGATTTATCAGGAGTGTTCACTCTGCGGCAAAAATGAACTTGTTGCCGGCTATCCCAAGGCGGATATCTATACCCTTTCGCAGAGCGAATTCACCTATACGGGCAAAGCCTGCGAGCCGAAGGTTACGGTTGCGAGAACGGGCGAAGAGATTGCACAAACGCAGTATGACGTTACCTATTCAGACAACATTAACGCGGGCACCGCAACAGCGCTCGTTACATTCAAGGGCGATTACTATGAAGGCACAAAGGCTCTTACATTTAAGATTAACAAGGCAGCCAACACCTTAAGTGCAAAGGGCAAAAAGCCTTCGGTTAAGGCAGCCAAGCTTAAAAAGAAGAACCAGACCGTAAAGCGCGCGAAGGCACTTGCAGTCAGAAACGCGCAGGGCGCGGTTACTTACAAAAAGACAAAGGGCAACAGAAAAATTACTGTTACAAAGAACGGCAATATTACCGTTAAGAAAGGCTTGAAGAAAGGCACGTACAAGGTTAAGATTAAGATTACCGCAGCAGGAAATGCTAACTACAAAAAGGCAAACAAAACCGTAACTGTAAAGATTAAAGTTAAATAAATACGAAAAGGCGCGGAGCAATCCGTGCCTTAATTGGATTAATCTGTTGCAACTATGTTGCAATTCAATGAATCTGAGGCAATCTCAAGAAATCTCAAGTAAAATCAGAAAATCCCCCAAAGCCACTGTTTAAGCGGTTTTGGGGGATTTTGGCATAAGTTAAGGACGGGTTGGAAAACCCGTCCTGTTGGTCGAGGTGTTAGCAATGCAACCCCTGAAAGTCAAGTGTTTAGGGCGTTTTTCGCCTTACATTGTTGCTTGGCATTGCTTATGTCTTATTCGTATTCAACCTCAATTGCTTCGAAGCGGCACTTTGTTGCGCAAAGACCGCACTTGAAACATTTTTCCTGCTCAATTTCAAAAGGTTCTTTGATTACGCCTTTTGGCGCGCCTGCCTTACAGGCTCTTGAACAGAGCGAGCAGCCCTTGCATTTTTCAGGTACAATGGTAACCTTTTTAATCGCTTTATACCCTTCGGGCGCAGATATTGCGTCGTTGGGGCAAACGTGGGAGCACTGGGAGCACTCAACGCACTTCGTTTCATCA
>CAMVRG010000034.1 GCA_947169815.1 uncultured Clostridia bacterium
TCCGAGAACGGGATTTTTAGCCTTCTTCGGTACGGAAATCGTATACGTTTCCTCTTTTTCGCCCTTGGTTATTTTAAGCGTTTTAGCGCCCGAAAGGTCAGCTGAAAACGAAGAGCCTACCTCTTTTCCGTTAAGGTACGCCTTACAAAGAGAATCGGATAAGCTGAGTTTTACGGGAACGCTGCTGAGGTTCTGCGAGGCTTTTACATATGAACTGACGGTTTTACCGTTTCTGTCAAGACTCGCGTATACGGCGGTGTGACTGTCCGCGCCCGAAACGCTTTCAGGATTTTCAACCGTGCTTCCTACGGTTACGTTATAAAGCATAGGAATTGCCTTTGATACACAGCTTTTAATATCGCTGTCGCTGAGAACGCTTTTGAAAACCTTTATATTGTCAAAATAGCCCTGATAGTAGCCGTCGCCGCTATAAAAGGATTTTCCGAGATATGCGGACAAACCGCTTCCGAGGTCGGAGAGCTTAATACCCGTGTTCTGATTTTCAGCCCTCATTTCGCCGTTAACGTAGAGCTTACAGTCAACGCCTTCAAAAACAAGCGCTACCGAAAGCCACGCGTTTCGGCAGGGAAGCTGAGCTTTGGTTTCTCTTTCGTCGGTATAGGAGTTTACGGTAATTGCGTTTCTTATTTCGCTTCCTCTGAGTCTCAGGAAGGAATACTTACTGTCGCTCTGACCTATTGCGAAGGTAAAGAAATTACCCTCTGAGGATACGGGCTTAATATCAAAAAGTACGGTAGCCGTATCAACCCCGTCAAAAAGCCCCGACGGGAAGGCGGCGTACGTTGAGCTGCTTCCGTCGAGATATAAAACGCTGCTGCCGCTTTCGGAATCGTCAACGCGTTTTGCGTTCCCGAAAAGCGTTAAGCCCGAAGAATCGCTCTCAAAGTCCGCTGTGAACGCCTCTTCCGAGTGAGCCGAAAGGGGAAGCGAGAGCGAAATTATTATAGTAAGAATAAGACATAAAAGCTTTTTCATTTTATCACCCGTTTTTATACAGATTAATTTATAATGTAATAATATCATAATTTATTTTGTTAAGCAATTCTTTTGACAAATTATTTCTTCGCTTAATAATATAATTAAGAGCAGGGGGGATTATTATTGTTATCTATGCTGACGTACTTTTTATAATCAATTTTTTTATAACCTTTTTTCTTTTAAGATTGACGGCGCGTCTTGCCAAGAAGGAGGCTAAAACGGGACGACTTGTTCTGTCGTCGGCGCTCGGCGGCTTATATTCCATGATAATTCTTGTCGAAATTCCGCCGTACATATCGTTTATAATGAAAGCCCTTGCCTGCTCGGTAATTATACTTTGCGCCTTCAGGTTTTACAGGGTAAAGAGCTTTCTTATTACAGTTTTTATTTTTCTTTTTTCAAATTTTCTGTTTCTCGGAATAATTATCGGTCTTTATCTCATGTTCAAATCGGATTTAATAGCGGTTAAAAACGGTACGGTCTATTTTGATATAGGAGCTAAGGAGCTTGTTTTCAGCGCCTTGTTTGCGTATATTATTTCCGCTTTGATTGTAAGAATATATAACCGCCGTCTCTCAAAGGGCGAGCTTTATATGCTTGAAATTGAGAATAAGGGTAAGACGGTAAGCGCCTTTGCGCTGTGCGATTCGGGAAATAAGCTCCGCGAGCCGTTTTCTAATTACAGCGTAATAGTTGTTAAAAGCGAGGTTGTAAGCGAGCTTTTTGACGAAAGCACGATGAGACTTATTCCCGCCTCAACCGTTAATTCAAGCTCTTATTTAAAGGCGTTTAAGCCCGATAAAATCGTTATTAAAAACTCAAACGGGGCGACGGTAGTCGAAAACGCTTATATCGCCCTTTCCGACGAAATGGAAAACGACGGCTTTTCAGCCGTTTTAAATCCCGAAATATTATCCGTATGAGGTGGAAAAATGATAAGACTTCTGAATTACATAATACAAAAAATAAAGCTGAAACAGTACTGTCACTACATAAACGGACCTGAAACCCTGCCGCCCCCGCTGACGAACGAGGAGCAGGACACAATTTTTAATGAGCTCATTAACGGCGACGAAAGCCACCGCGACCTTCTCGTTATTCATAATCTAAGACTCGTAGTTTATATAGCGAAAAAATTTGACTCTCCTACCGCCTCTGCTGAGGATTTGGTATCTATCGGTACTATCGGGCTGATGAAGGCGGTAAGAACCTTTAATCCCGTAAAGAATATCAAGCTCGCAACCTATGCCTCAAGATGTATTGAAAATGAGATACTTATGTATCTCCGCAAGGCGTCCAATTCAAACGTTAACCTTTCGTTTGACGAGCCGCTTTCGACCGACTGGGACGGGAACGAGCTGACTCTTCGCGACGTTCTCGGAAGCGAGCCCGACGATATCAGCGAGGGTATAGAATATGAGGACGAAAAGCGGCTGCTGAGAAGTATAGTATCAGACCTTCCCGAAAAGGAGAAAAGCATAATGAAGCTTCGCTTCGGACTTGAGGGAAGCGAAACGCTTACCCAAAAGGAACTCGCCGACAGGATGGGGATATCCCAGTCGTACATCTCACGCCTTGAAAAGCGTATTCTCGGGAAAATAAAAAAGGAAATGGAAAAGCATTTTATATAGAGATAAAAAAGCTCGGAGCCGAAGCTCCGAGCCGTTTTTTATACTGATTAATAATTAGTCAGCGTATGTGCAGTACATGAAGTACTTGTATCCGAGAGGACTTGAGAAGAAGCCCTGTACGTCCTTAGAAAGCATATACTGGTCTGTGTAATAATAAATCGGGCAGATACAGCCTGTAGCCATAATCATATCCTCAGCCATATGCATCATCTTATATCTCTTTTCGATATCCGTGCAGGTCTTAATCTTAGCGATGAGAACGTCATAGGTCTCAGCCCATGTTCCGTTTTCTACCTTCTCTTCATATCCGAGTCCTGTAAGGTCTAAACTGTAAGCCTTAACGTCCTTGTTGTCGCCCTTGCCGAACTGAACATCGTTGTTACCCGATGATGTTGTCCACATGTCAAGGAATGAGATAGGATCGTTGTAGTCAGCAAGCCAGCCGTTACGTGCGATTGAATAATCGCCGTCCTTACGGGTGTTAAGGAATGTAGCCCACTCCTGATTTTCCATGCTGAGTTCGATACCAACCTTAGCGAGTGAAGACTGGATGTATTCGCCGATAGCCTTATGGCCTTCGTCAGTATTATAGAGGTATGTAAGCTTCGGGAAGTTTGTGAACTTGCCGCTTGCCTCATCATAGTTATAATACTTCTTAAGAGTCTCAACTGCAGAATTGTAGTTAGCTTCGATAGCATCAGCAGAAGTGTTGAAGTAACCGTCGAAATCCTTGCTTACGCCTGTGTTCTTCCAGAATTCTGTCTTTCCGTCAGCGTCTGTAAGACCTGCGCCTACGAATGTTGAAGCAGGAATCTGGCCGCCCTGAGCGATATCGTTAACGATATAGTTACGGTCGATAAGAAGAGCAACAGCGTTTCTGATTTCAGCCTTGGCATTTTCAGCCTCAACGCCTTCAAGCTTGCTGTCAGCGGGAAGAATCTGCTCGTTAATGTTCCAGCATACATAGTATGTACCAAGCTGACCAACATTGTAGAATTCGTCTTTGTATTCTTCCTTAATGCTTGCGATTTCGTTAGTCGGAACGGAGTCAATAAGAGCCCAGTCGCCGTTCTTGAAGTTAGAGAGCATGTTGTTAGCGTCGTCAGAGAGATAGAACTCAATCTTGTTCATTGTAACCTCTGCGTTGTCGGGATGCTCTGTATTCTTTTCAAGAGTGATGAGAGAGTTGTGGTTCCAGGAAGCGAGCTTGTAAAGACCGTTACATACATAAGTAGAGGGGTCAGTAGCCCATGCTTCGTTAGCAACTACATCCTCACGAACGGGGAAATAGGTCGGGAAAGCAAGAAGCTCATTCCAGTAAGGAACAGCGTTTACAAGAGTAACCTCGATAGTCTTGTCGTCAACAGCCTTAACGTTGAGCTTAGCATCGGGATTAACAGCCTTGCCTTCATCGTCAGCCTCTGTCATCTCTGCATAACCGTCAACTACCTCGAACATATATCCGTAGTCAGCAGCAAGGTCAAGAGAAGCAGCTCTGTTCCAAGCGAATACGAAGTCGTTTGCAGTAACGTCTTTACCGTCTGACCACTTAAGACCGTCCTTAAGCTGATAGGTATAAGTTACTGTACCGTCTGCGTTTTCCTTGCCCTCGGTAAGCTCTTTAGCTGCGTCAGCTACGATTTCAAGAGCACCGTCTTCCTTCTGCTGCCATTTAGCAAGACCTGAGAAGAGGTGTGCAAGAAGAGTAGCGCCGTCAACTGCTGAGTTGAGAGCAGGGTCAATAGTGTCAGGCTCGGAAGCCAGACATACTGCAATAGAATCCTTCTTTGCAGCGGTGTCGTCCTTCTTCTCTTCGCCGCCCTTTGAGCAAGCTGCGAAGCTTACTGCTAATACAAGAGCGAGAAGAAGTGCAACAATTCTTTTCATTTTCATAGTACGTACTCCTTTCAAATGAAAATGTATATTCTGAGCAGTTTCCCGCTCAGTTTGACAAATTAAAAGCGTCAGTCGTTTATTTCCGCAATTCTGTGGCAGGCGACAAAGTGGTCCTTTTCAACCTCTTTGAATTCGGGCATGCTCTCAGCGCACTTATCGGTAGCGTACTGACAGCGCGTTCTGAACGGACAGCCCGACGGAGCGTTGAGCGGGCTCGGAATATCGCCTGAAAGAACGATTCTCTTATTAGCCCTTGCAATCTTCGGGTCGGGAATCGGTACAGCCGAAAGAAGCGACTTTGAATAGGGATGAAGCGGGTTATCGTATATTTCCGCCGCTGAGGAAAGCTCAACGATATGACCGAGGTACATTACCGCAATTCTGTCTGAAATGTGGCGTACGACGAGAAGGTCGTGAGCGATAAAGAGATACGTAAGCCCGAGTTTGTCCTGAAGCTCGTCAAACATATTGATTACCTGAGCCTGAATAGAAACGTCGAGCGCGGATACGGGCTCGTCGCAGACGATGAAATCGGGGTTTACCGCAAGAGAACGGGCAATTCCTATTCTCTGTCTCTGACCGCCCGAAAACTCGTGAGCGTAACGGGACGCGTGCTCGCTGTTAAGACCTACGTAATCCATAAACTGAAGGATTTTTTCCTCTCTTTCCTTCTTCGAGGAATAGAGCTTATGTACGTCGAGCGGCTCGCCTATAATATCGGATACCGTCATTCTCGGGTTAAGCGAGGAATACGGGTCCTGAAATACCATAGTGGCTTTTTTACGGAATTCCTTAATGTCGCTTTTCGACTTAATCAGTTTTCCGTCGTAGCGGATTTCGCCTCCCGTGGGTTTGTAAAGATGAAGAAGAGTTCTTCCGACTGTCGTTTTACCGCAGCCTGATTCACCTACAAGACCGAGGGTTTCGCCCTTATTGATTGAGAAGGATACTCCGTCAACCGCCTTTAAGGGCGTAGTTTTGAAGAGTCCTGTATTAATGGGGAAGTACTGTTTTAAGTCTTTAACCTCGATAAGCGGTCTGTTATCACTCATTACTCTCACCGCCTTCCTCATCAATCTCAATTTCGCCGCTGTCAAGTCCCGCCTTGACGTTCATCCAGCAGGTTGCGGCGTGGTTTTCATTAATAATCATTCGCTCCGCGCAGTGGTTAATACAAATCTTCATTGCGTTATCGCATCTCGGCGCGAAGGGACATCCCTTCGGCATATTGAGAAGGTCAATAGGCGTACCCGTAATCGGGTGAAGCTTATTGCCCGCTGTATCCGCTGTCGGAATTGAGCGCATAAGTCCCTTTGTATACTCGTGACACGGGTTGTAGAATATCTCGTCCGCCGTACCCTGCTCGCAGATTGAGCCTGCGTACATAACGATAATCTCGTCACAGAGCTGAGCTACAACGCCGAGGTCGTGAGTAATCATAATAATTGCCATTCCGAGCTCCTTCTGAAGGTCGGTCATAAGCTCAAGAATCTGCGCCTGAATTGTTACGTCAAGAGCCGTCGTAGGCTCGTCCGCAATAAGAATATCGGGCTCGCACGCAAGAGCCATAGCAATCATTATTCTCTGTCTCATACCGCCTGAAAGCTCAAACGGATACTGCTTCATACGTTTTTTCGGCTCGTTGATATTTACGAGCTTTATCATCTCAACCGCACGCTCGTAAGCCTCCTTACGGTTACGGTCGGTATGGAGCATAATTGCCTCCATAAGCTGTCTTCCTATCGTATATGTAGGATTAAGCGAGGTCATGGGGTCCTGGAAGATTATGGAAATCTTATTACCCCTTACGGTTTTCATAAGCTTTTCGTCAGCGCCGACAAGCTCCTGCCCGTCGAGTTTAACCGAGCCGCCTATGATTTTTCCCGTTGTAGCAAGAATCTGCATAATAGAATATGCGGTTACGGATTTACCCGAGCCCGATTCGCCTACTATGCCGAGAACCTTGCCTCTGTCAAGCGTAAACGATACGTCGTTTACCGCTTTTACCTCTCCCGCGTCAGTGAAAAAGGAGGTTTTAAGATTTTTTACTTCTAATAAAGCCATACTGCACCTCCCTTAGTCATTGAGCTTCGGGTCGAACGCGTCTCTGAGTCCGTCGCCGAAAAGGTTTAAGCTAAGTACTATCAGGGAGATAATAATAGCGGGGATTACTAAACGATACGGATAGCTTGTAAGTCCGTTAAGCGCTTCCGAAGCAAGCGAGCCGAGCGACGGCATAGGCGCGTTAACGCCGAGACCGAGGAAAGAAAGATAGCTCTCGGTGAATATTGCCGACGGAATCTGAAGCGCAGCCGAAATAATAACTACGCTGATGCAGTTCGGGATAAGGTGTTTTGTAATTATCCATTTACCCTTTGCGCCCGTAGCCTGAGCGGAAAGAACGTATTCCTGCTCACGAAGGGAAAGTATCTGACCTCTTATAAGTCTTGACATACTAACCCAGTAAAGCAGGGCAAATACAATAAACAAGCTGATAATATTAGCGCCTATGGTTTCGAGAACAGTACCCTGAATAAGCGGGGTAATAGTCAGCTTCATTACAGCCGAAAGAAGAATTACCATAAGCATATCGGGAAGGGAGTAGATAATATCAACAAATCTCATTATCCACAAATCGACCTTACCGCCGAAATAACCCGATATTGAGCCGACGAGCGTACCGATTAACAGTACGATAATGCTCGCGAAGAAGCCGACGGCAAGCGATACCCTTGTTCCGTATACGACGCGGATAAAGTAATCGCGTCCCGCTGAGTCGGTTCCGAATACGTGGGGAAATACGGTTTCGCCCGCGTCCTTGAGCGCCTGCTCAGACTTGCCGTATTCAAACGGTCTGAGGTTGTTATAAGACGCGTCAACGATTTTACCGGGCTGAACGCCGAGCTGGTCCTCATATGAATAAGGCCAGAATATAGGTATAATAATACTCGCAAGAGTAATAGCAACAATAACAATAAGGCTTACTAAAGCGACCTTGTTTTTAACAAATCTCTTTACGCCGTCCTTGAAGAAGGTTGATGACGGACGCATCTGAACCATGTATTCCTTTTCCTTATCGGTAGCGGGAATAAACATATCAAGGTCAACGTGGAAGGTGAATTTCTTTTTCTTCATACTTTTCGCCCTCCTTATTCAAACTGAATTCTCGGGTCAACGACCTTATAGAGAATATCGGTTAAAAGATTCATTATTACGATTAAGGCAGCGAGAATAATAGTTGTACCCATAATCATAGGATAGTCACGGTTAGTAATAGAGCTGATGAAGGCTCTTCCTATTCCGGGAACCGCAAAAATCTGTTCAACAACAAGCGAGCCCGTAACGATATAAGCAAGCATCGGGCCGAAGTATGTAAGAACGGGAATTAATGAGTTCTTGAGCGCGTGACCGAAGATAATATTTGTCTTTGAAACGCCCTTAGCTCTTGCCGTACGGATATAGTCCTGACCGAGAACGTCAAGCATTGACGAACGCGTAAGTCTTGTAATATATGCCATAGGATAGAGCGCGAGGGTTACTATCGGAAGAACAAGTCCCGCCGCGGTTGAGCCGTTCGCAGGGAGGAGCTGAAGCTTGATTGCAAAAAGAACAAGGAGCAGCGAACCCATAATAAACGAGGGCATCGAAACGAAGGCGGTAGTTATTACCATAATTATCCTGTCGATAAGCTTATTTCTTCTCAGCGCAGCTATCGCTCCGAGAATAATTCCGACTATTGCCGATAGTACCGCGGCGATAACGCCGAGCTTAGCCGAGGTTTTCATACCGTCGGCGATAATGTCGATTACCATACGTCCTCTCTGTTTTAACGAGGGGCCGAAATCGAACTTTGTAACTATATCCTTAAGATAAGTTCCGTACTGCTCTAATACGGGCTTATCGAGTCCGTACTTAGCCTCCATAGCCGCCTGAACAGCGGGTGTCGTCGCCTTTTCGCCGACAAACGGACCGCCCGGTACGGCGTGCATTACAAAGAAGGTGATTGTAATAACAACCCAGACGGTAAATATTGAAAGCAGTATTCGCTTTACAATATAAATCATTGTTTTTGAATTCATTTTTATTTTCCTCTGTTTGCTTTATCGTGTTTTCGCTTTAATGTTTTAAACCGAAACATTACCGCAAAAAACTTTATTATATTATATCATAAAAAAAACATTTTTCAATAATTTATTCTAATTTTATAATATAATAAAGGATTTGTAAAAAATCTAAAGAACAAGATTAATGAATAAGCATATTAACCCTCCCGTAATCAGCGGAAGAAGAAACGAAACTGCGCTCCATTTTATGCTTTTTGTTTCCTTGAATATTGTTAAAAGAGTTGTGGAGCAGGGGAAATGAAAGAGCGAAAAAACGCAGACGCAAAGCGCTGTTTTTACAGTCCAGCCGTTTGAAACAAGTATACCGTAAAGTGAATCAAGAGAGGTATAATCCGAAAGCGAGGACGAGGAAAGATACCCCATAAGTATTATCGGTATTACAATTTCGTTAGCGGGGAAGCCGAGGATGAAAGCGAGAAGGATAACCCCGTCGAGCCCGATAACTTTTCCGAGCGGTTCAAGCGCGCCCGAAACATATGATAAAAGGCTTATGTCGTTAATCTTGATTCTCGCAAGAAGAAAGATAATAAGTCCCGCGGGAGCGGCAACCGCTACCGCTCTGAAAAGAACAAATACAACCTTTTCCTTCATACTGTTCACTACGGTTTTAATAAACTGCGGACGGCGAAACGGCGGCATTTCCATAATCAGCGGCGAGGGCTTTCCCTTAAGCACGGTTTTACCGAGGAATAACGAAGAAAGCATTGTAACGCCGAGCGACAGTATTAAAAGTGAAAGAAGAATCAGCGCGGCGATAAGAGGGCTTTTTGAAAAGAACATTGTAATTACCGCGATAAGAAGGGGGAAGCGGCCGTTACACGGTATCATTGAATTAGTAATAATTGCGATTAAGCGTTCGCGCTTTGAATCTATTATTCTTGTTCCCGTAACGCCGACGGCGTTGCAGCCGAGCCCCATACAGCAGGTAAGCGCCTGTTTTCCGCAGGCTGAGCATTTTTCAAAGCCTCTGTCAAGATTAAAGGCGATTCGCGGCAGCAGCCCGAAATCCTCAAGAAGCGCAAAAAGCGGAAAGAATATCGCCATTGGCGGAAGCATAACCGAAACTACCCAGAATAAAACGCGAAGTACTCCGTGAGCAAGCATATCAATAATGAACGCTGAAACGCCGATATTACCGAGCGTTACGGCGAGCTTTTCCTCAAGCATATCAAGAAGCGATTTAAGAAGCTCCGAGGGATAGTTTGAAAGCTTTACCGTAATTAACAGAAGAAGAGCGAAGACTATCGCCATTGATATAAACGAGGTATATTTTCCGAGCAGGAAGCGGTCGGGCAGGCTGCTTTTATTCTTTTTATAAACTGACGTGCATTCCTGCGCCGTTTTCTTCGCTTTTTCATATATGCTTTCATTTTCTTCGGGAAGAGAAGGGGAGGGCTTAACCGCGCAGGTTGTTATAAGGTGTATCTCTTCAAGAAGGTTGTTTATACCCTTTCCCGAACGGGCTGTCGCTTTAACGACGGGAACGCCGAGCGTTTCGCTCAGCTTATCTGAGTCGATAAATATTCCTTTTCTTTTCGCCTCGTCACAGAGGTTGAGAAGAATAACCGCCTTATCGGTAAGCGATAAAACCTGATAAACAAGAACAAGAGAGCGCTCAAGAAGAGTTGAGTCTACTACGCATATCGTACATTCCGCCCCTCCGTTTTTTATAAACTCCTCGGCGATTTTTTCCTCGGGCGAGGCGGAGGAAAGGGAGTATGTACCCGGAAGGTCGTAGAGGATATAATCGTTGAATTTATAATAAAAGTGACCGCCCTTTATATCAACGGTCTTTCCTATCCAGTTGCCCGTGTGGCGGTGCAGACTTGTAAGCTCGTTGAATACCGTGCTTTTTCCCGCGTTGGGATTTCCCGCAAGCGCTACGGTTCTTTCGCTCATAATACCACCTCGATTTTAAGCGCTTCGGATTTTCTCAGCGCAATTAGCGAGCCCTTAACGCGGTATAATACGGGAGATTTGAACGCCGCCCGCTTTACGCAGCTTACGGTCTCACCCTCGCAAAATCCCATATCGCGGAGCCTTTCGCTGAGCTTTGTATCAAATAAAAGGGCTGTCAGCTTTCCCGACTGTCCCTCTTTTAAATCATATAAAAGCATAAAATCACCTCACGCCATTATATGGCGGAGGTGATTATTTGTTAATTATTCCGTATCCTCGGTTATTATTCTTTCCTTCCACGTGCTTTTCGGGACGGTACAGTTAAAATCAAGCAGTTTAAGATTTCTTACGTGCCTTGCCCACAGCGCGTAGGCGGGAAGATTTCTGAAGCGCCACGACTCGGGATATGAGTCAGCGTATTCGGGAATATACAGCCTTTTATCGTAGACCTCCTTATACGGCGCGTATTTAATATTAATGTTTTTCAGCGTAACGTTTTTAATGCATTTCGTAGTTTTATTCTGAGTAAAGCCTGCGATAATAACGGGAATTTCAGCGCCTGTTGCGTTGACGTTTTCTATAAGAATATCCCCGACCTCGCCGAGCATATCAAAGGTATCCTTTGAAGCGGAACTGCCCTTTTTCTTCTTTTTTCCGAACTCAACGGCGTTCGCGCTTTCGGAGGTGACCGTGGCAGCGCGGTTTCGGTTACAGAGCCGTATGAATATCGGACAGGTAACTCTGTCCATCTCAATATTTTTAACCGTAATATCGTTTACCCTTGCGCCGTCGGCGGACTCAATCGCAATTCCGCTTACCGTACCGGGGTAAATGTCGTTCATATAAAACTTACAGTCTTCAACGGTAACTCCGCTTATGTCGTAGGTCGTTTCCGTACCTATTTTAAAGGAATTAGCGCAGGATATTACCTCACAGTCCTTTACGCTGATATTTTTCATCGGCTTATTATTACCGAGCCAGATTGCGTTTTTAAGGCAAATTCCGTCGTCCGCGGTTGAAATAAAACAATGCTCTATTTCGATATTGCCTGTTCCCGCAATGTCAAGCCCGTCGGTGTTAGCGACGTGGCGGTTATTGTTTATTACGAGGTCTTTAACCCTTACGCCGTCGCAGTTTTCAATTCTGAACGACCAGTGCGCCGCGTTTTCAATAATAAAGTTTTCGGCTTTTATATTTTTACAGTCTTTAAAGTAAATCGGACCGCCGTATTTGTTTGGATGAGCGAAACGAAGCTGAGCGCGAAGGTCGCGGCGCATCTGGATTACGTCGATAACCTCGGGGTGCTCGGTCATATTTCTGTCGTTAAGCGGTCTGTATCCGAAATAATTTCCGTTGCCCTTAACCTTACCGCCGCCCGTGAGCGTAATGTTTTCGCAGGAGTCGGCGTGAATTATCCCTCTGTGATTATAGCCTTTGCCCGTTTTATTTGAAACGAGAGTCGAGCCTTTTTCTATAAAAAGGGTAACGTCTGATTTAAGAAAAACGGTTGTTGTAACGTATTCGCCGCCGCTTATGAGAATTGTTCCGCCCGTTTTTTCAGCTTCCCTTACCGCGCTGTTTATTGCCTTTGAATTGTCGGTGCTGTTCGGCGACGCTCCGAAATCGCGGATATCGTAGACGTTTTCAGTAGGTACGGTCTGTTTTCTTATATATTCGTTTTCGGGGTAATACGAAGAGAAGTCGTATTCTCTTATATCAGAGTATACGACTCCCTTAGTTATTCTTAAATCCTTACCGAAAAGAGCTGTATTCAGTTTATCAAAAACAGTCCGTTTATTCTTCATAATACTAAATCTGTCTTATAAGCGCCTTGTCCTTACGCGCAGCCCACGCGATATTATACGAGTGGTCGCCTACGCGCTCAAGGTCCTGAAGTATTTTGGTGAATACAACGCCCGAGGCTGTATGACATTCCTTACGGCGAAGGCGTTCAACGTGATTATCCTGCGCCTCAAGAGTAAGAGAATCTATTGTATCCTCAAGGAAGTGAAGCTCGTTAGCCTCCTCGTCTGGAAGCGATTTATTTACAAACGCAGCAAGAGAGCGGTCAAACAGCTCAAGGGATTTTTCGTAAATGTTCTTAATCTCTTCCATACCGTCCTTTGTGAAATCGAGTTTTTCCTGCTGGGCAAGCTCGTTTCGCTGAAGAATATTCAGCGCGTGGTCGCCGATCCTTTCAAGGTCGGTAATAACGTGGAAAAGCTTTCCTACGTATTCGGACGCCTCTCCCGTAATACGGTGGGAGGTAATAGTTACCATAAAGTCCGATATATTATGATTGAGCCAGTTTATAAGCTCCTCGTTGTTTTGAATTTCTCTTTCGTTTTCAAGGCTTCCTTTAAGTAAATCCTCACAGGCGAGAACGTAGTTTTTACGTACGAGCTTTGCCATACGCTCAACCTCGGAGCCAATCTGAAGAACGGAAATACTTGCGTTGTCGTTAGTGTGAATTTTCTTGTCGATATACTGAAAACGGAATACGCTTTCGTGTTCAACGGGCTTAATGATTTTCTCGGTCAGCTTAACAATCTGCTTTACGAACGGAAGAAGAACAACCGCGGTTACAATTTTGAAAATAATATGTCCCGCCGCAACCTGTACCGAGCCGTTTGAGGAAATATGGGTAAGTAAATCCGTAAACGGGGTAAAAAGGGAAAGGGGAGTGAAAATAAGTAATCCCGCAAAATCGAAGATGAAATAAACGAGCGCGGCTCTTTTAGCGTTCGTTTTTGCGCCGATTGCCGAAAGGAAAAGCGGCATAGCCGAGCCGACATTGATACCGATAATAAGATATATCGCGAAATTAATCGGCATAAGTCCCTGAAGAGCAAGAACCTGAAGAATACCGATGGACGCGCTTGAGGACTGAATTACCGCGCACATAATTATTCCGATTATTATACCTAAAACGGGATTGCTCGCGGTAGTGATAAAGCCCTGAAATACCTTGCTCGTTTTAAGTACGCCCATAGCGGAATCGCCGCTCATATACTTAAGACCGAAGAAAAGTATGCCGAAGCCGAGTATAATCTGTCCGATATATTTCTGCTTTTGCTTTTTACTGAAAAGCGACATCGCCGCACCGATAAAAATACAAATCGGAGCGATTGCGGAAACGTCAAGCGCAATAAGAACAGCCGTAACGGTTGTTCCGATATTCGCGCCGATAATTACGCCCGTCGCCTGAGCCAAATCCATAATTCCCGCGTTAAGAAAGCCCATAAGCATTACGGTGGTTGCCGAGGACGACTGAATGACGGCGGTTACAAGAACGCCGAGAATAAAGCCTTTAAATCTGTTTCTTGTAAGCCTTTCGAGAAGGCTTTTCATCTTATCTCCCGCTACCTGCGAAAGACCCTTGCTCATATAATTCATACCGAAGAGAAAGAGTCCGAGTCCGCCGAGAAGATTAATAATGTTTACAATGTGCATAGTTTTCTCCGTTTATATTATAGTTAATGAAAACTTTAAATTCCCACAAATATAATATAATTTACATATTGTCAAAAGTCAAGTAAGAATGTATAATAGTTGAGCGAGGTAATTATTATGTTTAAGGTTATACTTTGGGATGTTGACGGAACTCTGCTCAATTTTAGATTATCCGAGAGCAACTCGCTGAAAAAGACTTTTAAAGCCTTTTCCCTCGGAGAGTGCCCCGACGAAACCGTAAGTCTTTATTCGGGAATTAATAATAAATACTGGGAAATGCTTGAAAGAGGCGAGATTACCAAAAGCGAGGTTCTCTCAGGCAGGTTTAAGGAGCTTTTTGAAACGCTTTCGATAGACGGTATTGCGCCCTCGGAGTTCAGCGATTATTTTGAAAACGGACTCTGCGATACGGTGGAATATATTGAAAACGCTAAGGAAATAATTAAAAGGCTTAAAGGTAATTACAGGCAATACGCGGTTACCAACGGCGCCTATACCGTTCAGAAAGTTAAGCTTGAAAAATCGGGGATTTCGGATATTTTTGACGGTATTTTTATTTCCGATTCGGTGGGATTTGAAAAGCCTTCAAAGGAGTTTTTCGATTTTGTTTTAAATAATATTATTCCGTGTAAAAGGGAAGAAATACTCATTATAGGCGATTCGCTTACAAGCGATATGAAGGGCGGAAACGGCGCAAAAATAAAATGCTGCTGGTATAACCCGAACAGCATTGAAAATAAAACGGATTTAATTATTGATTACGAAATTGACAGGCTTGATAAAATATTTGATATACTGAAATGAACAAGGGTATAAGCCCTTGTTTATTTTAATTCATTATAAACGGCGGGGATTAGCGCGCTCATTAAATCGCGGTTATCTATATCGGGGAGGAGCATCTCCTTTGCGCCCTCGTAGGGAAGCTCATACGGCGCGTCGGGCATAAGTTCCTTTGCCGATTTAGTCGGCTTTACCAAAAAACGGTTGTCGTAGATTCCACCGATTACCTTTCCCTTACAGTAAATTATATATTCGCCCATCATCGCCCTGTACGATATATCCTCAATTTCAGACAGCTGGTTTAAGACAAATTCAAGATATTCCTTATTTGAAGCCATAAAAATCTCCTTAATCATAAAGCTCCCCGAGGGGAGCTTTTAAAGTTTTATTAAAGCGCTTTAATCCATTCGGCTACGTCCGCCATAACCTCGTCCTTATTGAGCTCGTTGAGGATTTCGTGGCGGCAGTCGGGATAGAGCTTAACCGTAACGTTCGTATGTCCCGTATCGGCAAGCTTCTTGGCTATGTTGTTAATTCC
>CAMVRG010000035.1 GCA_947169815.1 uncultured Clostridia bacterium
GGTTCTTCGGAACCTGTTTTTGTTTATGTCTACTTGTCTTTTACGGCTGCCCTCCATGGAGGGGGACGTTTGCGACCGCTGCCTGCGGCAGATTAAGGGAGCAATAAGGAGTGGCAGCGGTCAAAATTTTGCGCCGCTCCAAGGCGTACAAAATTTTGGGTACCGCAACAGGCTATTCCTTTCGGTTTATTTTCACTTTAAGTAAGGCTACTCATTTCGACGCAGCTCAATGCCGACATAAAGAAGAAACAGGCTTTATGAATGTTTTTTCTTATATTTATATATTGATTATCACTATAATCATTGATAAAATATAGACGGGGGCGAGAACATGAAAATCGAACATCCTATTGAACCCGTATGGGATAAAGCTTCAAAAATACTTATACTCGGCTCGTTTCCGTCGGTTAAGAGCCGTGAATACGGCTTTTTCTACGGTCATAAACAAAATCGTTTCTGGAAGGTTATCGCAAGAATCTGCGGTGAGGAATTGCCCGAAAGCATTGAAGAGAAGAAGGCTTTGCTTCTGAAAAATCATATTGCCTTATGGGACGTTATCGCCTCGTGCGAAATAACGGGCTCAGCCGACTCTTCTATAAAAAACGTTACGCCTAATAATCTCAATGAAATTATCGGCGAATCTGACATAAGGGCAATATTCACTAACGGCAAAACCGCAGACAAGCTCTATCATAAGTATAATAAAAACAGTATTATTACTCTTTGTCTTCCCTCGACGAGCCCGGCAAACGCTGCCTGGAGCGAGGACAGACTTTACGAATACTGGAACGCAAGGATAAGCAACTATTTATAACTTGTCATATATAATAAAATATGATAAAATAGATAATTAATTAACGATGTTTGGAGGGGAGCTTTGTGGCTCAGGAGAAATTAAGCGGAATTTATGACGCGAAGTTTGTTTCTGACGGCATTGAGGGAACGACAAGACTTTATTATGATTTTTCGTGGTTTGATAAGGATTCCGCAATATATAATCATATGCTCGGAAGATTTCTCGCGCAGATGTGCTGTGTAGGATATGACGGACATATCGAGGACGAGACGAAATCCACAGGATATTTTTACGCTAAACCAAATCTTACCGTAACTCTTCAGGAGCTCGGCTTTACCGATGTTCAGGTTAACCCGACGGCAAAGCGCGACGAGGTAGTATATTTTATCGCAAGAAGAGACGTAACGCTTGAAAGCGGAACATATAACCTTATATTTACGGGCTTTATAGGCTCTTATACCAAGCAGTGGTTCTCTAATTTCGACCCGATAGGTCTTGAAAGAGAATGTAACGACGGTAAGGGCTATGCGGGCGACGAGGAGAAGGGAATTATTCACCTCGGCTTTGCAGACGCAAGAGAGTATGTTTACGGAAAGCTTACGGATTATATCGAAAGACACCCGAGCGAGCACGAGACTAAAATAATAATTATAGGTCATTCAAGAGGCGCCGCTACGGCTAACCTTCTTGCGGCAAAGCTTATTAAAAATGGCGGCTTTGAAAATCTTCCGCTTAAAAATGAGAATATATTTACCTACTGCTATGCAACTCCTAACGGAGTTCTTATGGAAAAGGTTGAAATTCTTGACGAGTATAAGAGAATATTCAACTATGTATCGCCCGAGGACTTTGTAACCGTGTGTCTTCCCGAGTCGGCAGGCTTCGGAAAATACGGAACGGTTCTTAAAATTCTCGGCGACGACAACAAGAGCCCGAGAAACTACTCCGAGGAAAAGGAGTTTATGCAGCCCTATTTCTTAGAATCGTTCGGAATGAATACATACCATCCGTTCAGACGGGGAAACAGAGCGGTTAAAAAGGTTATAGACGCTCTTGCGAAGGAGCTTCATACTGTTGAGGATTTATATGAAAAGCCGCTTAGGGAATGCTTTAAAACCGTAACCCCCTATGAGTATTTCAGAGACACGCTCTGCGCCTATGTTGCGGGAGCGGAAACTGAGGAGGAGCAGGAGGCGGTTGACAGAGCGATGAAGCTTCTTATCGAAAGCTCGGTTGACTACGTCGGAACAAGCCCTGCTTACAGAATCACCTCAGCGTTCTTCGTGTTCAAGGAGGGAATCGGCTCAGTAACGGGCAACAGGCTTTTAAAAACCAATTTCAGCGAGAGCCACAGACCGCATACCTACGCCGCTTATCTTCTCTCAATGAGCGAAGAACAGCTTATGGCGAACACCTATGCGGGAATTGAGAACGAAGAATAGAAACTATGGAAATCTGGATTGTAAGGCACGCCGACCCCGATTATGAGCACGACAGCATAACCGAAAAGGGCGAAAGAGAGGCGAAACTTCTCGCCAAAAGGCTTGCAGAATATGAGTTTTCAGCCGTTTACTGCTCGCCTATGGGACGCGCGCAGAAAACCGCGTCTTACTATCTCGAAATGACGGGAAAAACTGCCGAGACTCTCGACTGGCTTCGGGAATTCGAGGGTAACGTCGAAACCGAGGACGGCGGAAGAATGCAGTGCTGGGACAGAAAGCCCGCATACTGGACGAAAATAGACGACTATTATTCGTACGAAAAATGGCTCGACGTCGAGCTTATGAAAAAGGGCGACGTTAAACGCCACTACCTTAAGGTGAAGGACGGAATTGACTCGCTTCTTAAAGAGCACGGCTACGAAAAAAGCGGAAGAATATATGACGTAACAAATTCGAATCACGACAGAATTCTCGTATTTTGTCATTTCGGCGTTGAGGCGGCAATACTTTCACATATATTCAGCATTTCACCTATGATACTGTGGCACAATTTCGTAGCGCTTCCGACCTCGGTTACAAGGCTTGCGAGCGCCGAGCGAGAAGAGGGAAAAGCGATATTTATGGCGATTCAGTTCGGCGATTTATCGCATCTTTACGCAGGCGGCGAGGAGCCCTCGTTCAAGGCGAGATTCTGTGAATGCTACGAGGATGAAACAAGACATTAATAAAAAAGAGGACAGACTATGGAAAACATGAGAAAGGAGCAGTTCAAAAGAAAGCTCCCGATACCCAAGGACATTAAGGAACAGTACCCCCTAAGCGCTGCGGCAACTGTGCTTAAGGAAAAAAGAGACGAAGAGATTGCGGATATCTTCAGAGGAAACGATAACAGGCTGGTTTTAATAATCGGACCGTGTTCAGCCGACAGGGCGGACGCCGTTCTTGATTATATTGGAAGGCTTTCCCTCGTTCAGAAGGAGGTTGAGGATAAAATTCTCATAATCCCGAGAATATATACGGGTAAGCCGAGAACGACGGGCGAGGGGTATAAGGGAATGCTTCACCAGCCCGACCCCGACAAGAAGCCCGATATGCTTGAGGGAATAATTTCAATCCGCGAGCTTCACAAAAACGCTATTGAGGAAACAGGGCTTACCTGCGCCGACGAAATGCTTTATCCCGAGAACGGAAGATATTTGTCCGACCTGCTTTCCTACGTTGCAATCGGAGCGCGCTCGGTTGAAAATCAGGAGCACAGACTCGTTGCAAGCTCGATGAATATACCCGTAGGAATGAAGAATCCGACGAGCGGAGACCTCTCTATTATGCTTAACGCGATAAAGGCGGCTCAGGTAAAGCAGACCTTCTTATACCGCGGCTGGGAGGTTGAATCCGACGGTAACGATATGGCTCACGCTATTTTAAGAGGAAGCGTTGATAAGTACGGAATCAATCATCAGAATTATCACTACGAGGATTTGATTTTCCTTCACAGCCGTTACTGTACGGGTGAATATAAAAATCCCGCCGTAATAGTAGTTACTAAACCACTCGAATTCGGGTAAGCGCTACTATGAGCAGGAGAGAATCGTTTATGAGGTTCTTCACTCTATGAAGCAGAGCGGGGACGTTAACAAGATGGTAAAGGGCTTTATGATTGAGTCTTATATCGAGGACGGAAATCAGGACGCGCACGCAGGCGTTTACGGAAAGTCGATAACCGACCCGTGTCTCGGATGGGACAAAACGAAAAAACTTATTTACGGTATAGCCGAAAGAATATAAAAAACCGAGGGATATTCCCTCGGTTTCAGTTTTATTATTCACCTTTTTCAGCGGCTTCCTTTTCAGCCTTGCGCTGAGCTCTTTTTTTCTTCGCCTTGTAGCCGAGCAGCTTGTCCAGATGCTCCTTAGGAGTTGAAAACGAGCCGAGAGTTACAATTTTTTCGCCGTATGAGCCGTGGTAATTTGAGCCGCCCGTCATAAGAAGCTTTTTCTTCTTGCATAAATCGGTCAGCTCCTGAGTTTTCTCCTCGCTGTTGAAGGGGGACCATACCTCAACGCCGTCGAGCCCGAGCTCCTGATACTTTTCAATCTCTTCAAAGTTATTGAATTTACCAGGATGAGCGAGGATTGCGATTCCGCCCGCTCCGTGGATTTCATCTATTACGCTTTTAACGTCGGGATATTTTGTAGGCGCAAGGACGTTAGTTTCGCTGTCGGTTGAAAAGAGCGCCTTGTGAAGCTCGCCGAAAAGCTCGTCGGTATAGCCCGCGTCCATAAGGGCGTGCATAATATGCTGTTTATAAAGGTTAGTTGAGCCGCTTGCGTGAGAAATAATAAACTCGCTTGTAACGGGGAAGCGCGCCGCAACCTTAAGCATCATAATCTGACCCGCTCTTTTTCTTGCGGTTGAGGTTTTTCTGCATACGGCTTCAAGCCTGTCGGGGGCGTCGGCAAGGTATGAAATAATATGAACCTTTTTACCCGCTTCGTTATCAAATGCCGAAAGCTCTACCGCGGGGATAACCGTTACGCCGTATCTTTTACCGATTACCTGACCCCTTACCGTACCTGCTATACAATCGTGATCTGTTATGGCAATAGTATCTATTCCGCTTTTATGTGCTATAACGATTAAATCTTCAATTCCTACGGAACCGTCGCTCAGTTTTGTATGACAATGTAAATCTGCTGCCATAAAGATCTCCTTTCGGGTAAAAAATATTGGAATACGCCAATTTACCCTAATAAAAGTTTAGCACAAAAAAATAAAGATTTCAACAGGTTAAGAATAAATTGTTAAATTTAACAAAAACAAGCCTAAATGGTAGATAAAAGTCTATTAAGTTTGCTCACGGGAAGGCCGACTACGTTAAAGTAGTCGCCGTCTATTTTCTCAACGAGAAGCGAGCCGTAGCCCTGAATACCGTATGCCCCCGCCTTGTCAAAGGGCTCGTTTGTTTTAATGTAAGAGTCGATTTCACTATCCGCAAGGTCGAAAAATTTTACCTTGGTTTCAACGCAGAAGGAGTGAATTTTTTCGTCTTTGATTACGGTAACGCCCGTAAAAACGCTGTGTTCCCTTCCCGAAAGGAGACGGAGCATATTCTTTGCGCTTTGGGCGTTTTCGGGCTTTCCGAGTATTTTTCCGTCTATCGCAACGACTGTATCCGCGCCGATTATTATATCGTCTTTGTTCTTGAAGGGGAGCGCCTTGATTTTTGAGAGATAAAGCACCGCGTCCCCGGGCGAAATACCGTCGGGAAGAGTTTCGTCAACGTCGGCGACCTTAACCGTAAAATCAGTAGTTATATACTTTAAAAGCTCCTGCCTTCTCGGGCTTTTTGAGGCTAAAACTATCATAATAATGCACCTGTGTCTATTATTTATTTTACTCCCTTGAAATAAAGTCCTCGTGTATAGTTGTCAAAAGAGTTTTTGTTGTTATTGAACATATCGACAATTTCGTTTATTTCTTCCTTACTCTCGTCGGTAAAGTAAAAATGAATAAAGTCGGTATGAATTTCGCGAATTCTGTCGCTTAAAATGAGGGGGAGAGGATTGAAAATTTCCGCGCAGGGCCAGGGCGAGCATTTTACGGGAAATCTGTATCCCTTACGGTCTGTGAGAGCGCCGTTTTTATTGCATGCCTTACAGCCGATACTGTTTTTTACGGGACAGTTACGCGTGAGCATAAGCGGAAGCCTTCCGTATCCGACTATGCCCGTATCCTCGGCGTTTATACCGTTTGCCTGCTTAAGAGTAAGCTCAAAGGAGAGAATCGGAGAATTAAACTGTCTTGCCGAAAGGGTATTATAAATATTGAGTCCCCAGTCTGCGAAAACGCTGAAGCCGAGCGCCTCGGCGGTTTTATATGCGCCGAGATTTCCCGCAAGGATATTTTCAACGCCGACAGTTTTTAATTCACTCAGCCGTTTTATAAGCCTTTCTTCATACCCGAAAAGTCCTCTCGGAATTTCCGCTCCCGCGCCCGTTTTAATAAAATCGGAATTATCCGACCATACGGGGATAAATATTCGCCTGAACGGGTGGTTTTCGGGTATCTGAGACGCGCTTAAAAAACGGGCGGTGTAATAGGGTTTCTTACTATCTTTTCGCAAAGACGGCGCCTTATATTCCTTTTGAATAAAGGCGGGTGCGCTTTCACTGCCAAGCTCGCTTACCGCGCGCCTTCTCAGCTCGTTAATTTCGCTTGCGGAGAGGCTTAAACCGTTATCAAGAATTACTCTTATACTGTTTTGATAATACGGAGTTCCGCCGAGCTTTGAAAGCCTTTCGCCGACGCTTTCGGCGGTCAGAGGCTTATTTATCGCCGCTTCGGGAACTCCTCCGCTTACCGTAACGCTTTTACCTTCGGTTGATACGTTAAGCGTTACGTTTTTGCCCGTTTTACATATGAATTCCATATCAACGGGTATTGTCTGAGGCTCTTTTTCATAGAGCCTTTCAAGGTCTTTAAGCACGGGAACTGCTGAAACAACGTCCTCCTTACGGCGGGTTCCGAACATATTTTTTCTGTCCCCCGTAAAGTAGCCGTCTGTAAAGCCCGAACGGGAAAAAACATTTTTCAGCGTTTCCTCAGAGGCTTTGTCATATTCGCCGAGAAGGGCTTTTTTACAGGCGCCAACTGCCGCGGCAACGTATTCGGGGCGCTTCATTCTTCCCTCAATTTTCAGCGAGATAACGCCCGCGCCCTCAATTTCCTTAATATGCGAAATAAGGCTCAGGTCCTTGAGCGACAGGTCATATGAGCCCGAATTATCCGCCGAAAACGAAAGGCGGCAGGGCTGGGCGCAGAGCCCGCGGTTACCAGAGCGTCCGCCGAGTACGGACGAGAGATAACACTGACCCGAAACGCACATACAAAGCGCGCCGTGAATAAAGATTTCAAGTTCCATATTTACGGCATTTCTTATTTCTTTTATTTCGCTGAGACTCATTTCCCTCGGAAGAACCGCCCGCGAAAAGCCGAGGCGTTCTAATTCCTTAAAGCCCTCGGGCGTATTTACCGAGCACTGTGTTGAGGCATGGAGCCTCGCCTCGGGAAAACACTTTTTCAGCATTTTAACAAGTCCTAAATCCTGAACGATAAAGGCGTCGGCTCCCGCCCTCATACACTCTGAAACGGTATCGTACGCCGCCTTCATTTCGCCGTCGGATACGAGGGTGTTTAAAGTAATATAGACCTTAACGTTTCTTTCGTGGCAGTAGCTTACCGCCTTTGAAAGCCCGTCAAAGTCAAAATTATCGGCTGAGCGCCTTGCGTTAAAATTTTTAGTTCCGAGATATACGGCGTCTGCGCCGCAGCGTACGGCGGCGATAAGACTTTCCATACTCCCGCAGGGGGCTAAAATTTCTGTTTTCATAATAGTACCAAAAAGAAAGAGGTGACCTTTGTCACCTCATTTTTATTTATCTGAAAGCTTATTTCTGAGGTTGCTGATTTCACGGTTAAGGCGTTCAATCTCACGTCTTGCAACGTCAACCTCCATACGGGACCTTGCGCTGTCCTCAAGATAATCCTTAATCTGAGCGCGGAGATTATCTGCGGTAGCAGTCGCTTTTTTGCAGGCGTCAGCCTTATCAAGCGCAACGAGTACGGCGCACTGAGTAGTAGAAAGCGTCGGGGATTCCTGAGCAATCATCTTCATTTCCTTATCAATAAGCTCGGCTAGCTCCTCAACATAATCGGCGTCGTCCTCGGTAATAATAGGATATGTGCTTCCCGCAATTTTAATATTAACTGTTTTTCTCTCCATACTTAACACCTTTTTAAATATTAGTATTATTAGTATAACAATTAAAACGAATTATGTCAATAATTTAAAAAATCTTATAAAGTTTTGCGCCGTGAGGCTCAACCTCGGCTGAAAGAGCGGTTTTTACGCCTTTAATTTCCTTATTTTCCCATATGTCAAGGGCGGTAAATTCTCTCTCTGAGTCAAGAGTTAAGGTTACTTCGCTTACCTTCTCATCCGTGTTGAAAAGGGCGAAATACTTACAGCCTTCGCCGTCCGCCGTCCATATAATATAGCCCTTATTATCCGTTTCCTCTCTTATTAATTCCCTTGAATTTCTGCAGGTTTTGTGCATTTTCATATACTCGGAGTTAGTGAGAAGAGAAAGGGTAAATTCGTCGTTTTCGGGCATATTACCGCCGAACATAAGCGGACTTCTGAATATTCCCCAGAGCGTCATAAGAGTATACTGCTCGGGCTTTGTGAAATCGGTATATCTGTTCTTTTCGCCGTGGCAGGTTCCGTTTTTCGATATTCTTCCGAGCGGGAGCATATCGCAGTCGGGGTGGTTTCCCATTTTGCTTACGCCCTCCCACTCCTTACATTTTGAAAACATAGCGTAAAGCGGCTCCCATTTATCCCAGAAATCGCCCGTAAGGCGCCACATATTAGCGTTAGCCGAGAGGTGTTCAGCCTTATCGCGCAAAGCGGGACCCGGGGAGAGAGAAAGGACGATTTCACGCCCGCAGGAATCAATAGCCTTTCTCAGCATTTCTATTTCATAATCGGCTGAATACGGGTTGTCCCATTTTCTGAATTCCGTTACGCATATATCGTCGCATTTAATGAAATCGACTCCCCACGAGGCGTACATATTTATTACGGAATTATAGTAATCCTGCGCGCCCTCGCAGTTATAAAGCCCGTACATATCGGTATTCCACGAGCAGACGGAAAAGTGGTGTGCAATTTCACGGCAGGTATGAGCGCTGTTATATATCGGACAGTTTTCGGCAACTGCCTGACGGGGTACGCCGCGCATCATATGAATACCGAATTTAAGCCCGAGAGAGTGAACGTAATCGGCGAGCGGCTTAAAGCCCTTTCCGTCCTTCGCGGAGGGGAAGCGGTTAAGGGCGGGGATAAGCCTGCCGTATTCGTCCATATCAAGCTCGGTGAAATTATTATAATCGTTATCCTTTGCCCTCGGCTCGTACCACTGAATATCGCATACTATATATTCCCAGCCGAAGGGCTTTAAATATTTTGCCATATAATCGGCGTTTTCTCTGAGCTGCTTTTCGTTTACAGCCGCGCCGAAGCAATCCCAGCTGTTCCAGCCGAGAGGGGGAGTTTTCGCCCATTTTTTAAAATCACTCATTTTTTAATTTCCTCCGTGTCGGGAAGCCGTTTTAATATAAGCTGCGACGCCGTTCCTATAAGAAAGCCCGTTACAAGCCCCGCGATTAAAAGCACGGGGAGGTAGTAGGCGATTTTGGTTGTTCCCATCATAAGCGCGGCGACTGAAATCTGGCCGATATTATGGAACACACCGCCGAGAATGCTTACCCCGATAACGGAAAGCCCCGTGTTTTTTACCGCCCACATTATAAGCAGGCTCAAAACGCCTCCGCCGAGGCTGTAAAGAAGGGAGTTTGCGTTACCGAAGGTCAGCCCCGCAAGCAGTATTCTTATTATCGCTATCGGAAAAGCCGCCTTGATTCCCATTGAATAAAGAGTTATTACAACTACCAAATTAGCAAGCCCGAGCTTTACCCCGGGTATTCCGAAGTTAAAGGGTATAAGGCTTTCAAGATAGCTTAAAGTGAACGCAAGGGCGACCATCATACCGAAATATGCCGCCCTTTTTGCTTTACTGTTTTTCATATTTAACTCACTAAATCAATTTCGTCGCCTTCCCCGTCGGTAACGGTTATAACTACCCTGTGGGGAAGACAGATAATTGATTCGCCGTTTCTGTTTATTTTTCTGTGACGTACGCAGATTTTATCGGGACAGTCAGCCTCTGTAACAGAGGCGTAGCCGTCCTTTATTTCAAGAATATTAGTTCCGTTTTCGGTTTTAACGGTATAAACTCTGTCCTCGTCAAGCGAAAAGGACTCGGCGGTTTTTCCGTCAATTTCAACGTTAACGTATGCGCCGCCGTTATTTCCGAAATATAAAAACGCGAAAATACCGACAGCGGCAAGAAGAATTATTCCAATTACAATAAAATCCTGTTTTTTCATTTTTTGATATAATTTTCAAATCCCGCGGAATATGTTTTACTGAAATTCTTATCAGCCCAGAGCGCCTCGGCGCCCTCGGTTTTTTCAATCAGCGCCTTTCCCTCCTCAAGCGAAAGGATAAAAAGCGCGGTGGAAAGCGCGTCGGCGAGTGCGAAATCGCTTTTTGTAACAACGGTAACGCCCGAGAAGTTTTCGGCGGGCATAAGCGTTTTCGGGTCGATAATATGACAGTAATCCTTACCGTTTACCGTGAAGAAGCGCTGATAGTTTCCGCTCGTTACAACCGACTGAGTTGAAACCAAAAGCGTTTCAAGAGCGGTTTTTGCCTCGGGGTCGGGATTTTCAATTTCTATATTCCATTTTGTATTTCCGTCGGAATTTTTATATCCCGAGGTTATTACGTTTCCGCCTATGCTTATAGCGTAATCAGACCAGATATTACTCAAAAATGAGGCGAGCCTCTGCGCGGCAAAGCCCTTGGCTATTGCGCCGACGTCGAGCGACATCTCCTTATCCTTAAAGAAAACGGTTTTCTTTTCGCTGTCGATTATGAGGTCGTTTATATCGGTGTGCTTTGCCGCCTCTTCAAGAGCGGACATATCGGGAATATACGCCTTATCGGGATTTTTGAGAGAATACTCCCTCGCCTCGTGCCACAGACTAAGCACGCTTCCCATACAGATATTAACCGTTTTTTCGGTAAGAGCATAACACTCCTTACCGTATTCAAGAAGAGCGATAATATCGCCGTCGCACTCAATCGGAGCCGTTTTTGCTCTCTTGTTTATTTCGTAAAGATTAACTGCGTCGTCGTATTCGTCGTATATGCTGAAAAGCATATCGTAGCGTTTCAGCTCCTGCTCAAAGGCTTTGAAATGCGTTTCAAAGCTCTCTTTGTCCGTATCGTAAGCGACAACGCTTGTTACGGTATCGAAGGCGTCATATACGGTCTTTTCATACCGCCTGCTTTTGACGTCCGTACATCCGAAGAGCGAAAGCATTAAGAGCGACGTCAGTATAATACAGAATGTTTTTTTCATTTATCCGAAGGTTACCGAGCCGCCGTTATTTGAGGAGGCGAGCCCGATATATGATTTTCCCTTATTAATCTTAATTCTCTTTGAGTCGGTCTTATCCTTTAAGAAAAGACGGTTTTTCTTTATTTTCCAGGTAATTTCGGTCTGCTTGCCGTTTGAGATATAGTAGCCCTTGCCGCCCTTGTACTGATAGTTGAGATAAGTAGTTGACGAGCCCTTGTAGGGAACGGTTATATACTTTGTTTCGTCCATAAGGATAATAACGTTCTGGAACTTAACGTCGGTTTTCCAGTCGTTTGTGTGATACTGCTTATCTTTTTCGCTGTATGTGAATTTTCTTGTATCTGTTCGTGAGGAGAAGGTGCAGTTTACGTTTTTAGCCTCGCCCTCGCCCGCGTCCTTTATTTCGTCGTTGAATAAAAGCTCGCTGAATCTGTTTCTCTTAATATTTGTACGGTAGCCCTTATCCTTTACAGCCTGAGGTATTTTATCGCCGTGAAGAATTCCTCTGTGCTCGCTTGAAACGCGTCTCGTATTGTCTCTTCCGAAGAGGATACCGCCCTTCATTCCGTCGAAGTCGTTTACCTTATCCTCTTTAATTACCGTGTAGCCGCCCTTGTAGTTAGTATTATTATGGCTTCCGCCCCAGTGAATATAAATCGAATCGAAGTATTCGCTGAATTTTACGTATGAGGGACGCGCGGAGCGGATAGGACCTACCTTTTCGGGTACTTTTGTATAGTCGGCGTAGAGCCAGAGCATACGGCTTATACCGCCCTCAACCTCGCCCTCGACGATTATGTCCGACGTGCCGATAGACCACTGAGGTCTTGCGGGGGAAAGGTTTTCAACAACTATTGCAACAGGACGTCTGCCTACCGCCTTTTTACTGAAATTGTCCTCGCCCGTAAGCGGATTATATGTCGGCCACGCCTTTTCGGTTGTAGTCGGAACCGTAGTCGTTTCGGGAACTACGCTCTCCGCCTTCTTTGAACATCCGAAAAGCGCCGCCGCGAGTATAATTACAAGCATTAAAGAAAATATTTTTTTCATAACTTTTCTCCTTTTTCCAAATGAAATACTATAAAACAACTATACCATATATTGCACAATATTGCAAACTGTTAATATTTTTATATGAATATATAGGTGATATGTGAATTTTACCCTAAATATATATTACAGTAAACGGGCGATTCGAGGTTCCTTATAATATTAAATATAGTTGCTTATTTAAACATAATATGCTAAAATATTATAGCTTATAACGTTTTCAAACAATATATGGAGGGAGGTGAAGGCGTGAAGTTCAGCGATTATTTTGAGTATGAGGGCAATATTCCCTCGTCTTATCTGTCGTCGGACGTTTTATCCCCGGACGAGAATAAAGCCGTATCCGGGGAAAAACTTGAATATGTAAAAACCGCTTCTGAAATACCCGCCTTTGTACCTCCTTTAAGGGATATAGAGGACGTTCCTGCGGCTTCTGACGGACCTGCCGTTTCGGCTGACGAGCTTGCGGCGGCTATCGAAGCGTTTGAAAATATGAACACCTCAACCGAGGAGGTTCACAAGCAGCTTGACGAGATGCGCCAGCGCGGCGAGCTTGAGCCGCCGAGGAGGCGCGAAAGAACCGTTGAGCCTGCCGAGGAAATTCAGGATACTGAAAAAGAGGAAAAAGAACCCGCCGAGCCCTTATCCGAAAGGCTTAAGACTACGCTTAACAGAGGAGTAAGCAGTATTAAGCGGTTTAAGGAGGAGCAGGAAGACAAAGAGGTTTCAAAGCTTAAACACTTCTTTATTATCCTCGTTATGTTCATTCTCGTAATTGCGGTATTTACAGGCGTAGTGTACGTCTTTATGACCTCAATAAATAAAGAAAACGACCGCGCAAACGAATTCAGCAAAAACGCCGCGAAGGTTTGCTCGGACTACGCGATGCGCTACGGTAACGCGAACTACGAAAACCTTTATGATACCTATAAGGTTCAGGGCTTCAGGCTTACGGGGCTTTGCTTTGCAAGAGAGCTTGACTTCAATGACGACGGCGAAAGCGAGCTTATGCTCGTATACGCTAAGAACGGAAAGTATTATAACGAGGTGTGGGGCAAGGGCGAAAAGAAAGAGTTTACGGTTCTTTACAGCGAGGTTGCCGCTCAGAGCGACAATAAGTCCGAGGACGTATATTCGCTTCTTTACCACTCGAAAAACAAGTATTACATCGCCCGCTTTGACGATAAAAAGAGCCTTAACAAGTTCTCGTTAATGCAGCTCAGACACGACGGCTTCACCAAGAGGTACAAGGGCGAATACGAGCCTAAGACGAGGGCGTATTCCGTTGACGGTAAGGACGATACCGACGCCTTTGAGAGAATAAGATATTCCGTTCTCAAGGAGGAAAAGGCGTCCGTTGAGGTTGACCGCGTAGCCGCTCTTATTGAGAGCTTCAAGGGCGTAGACAATATAGAAAGAATTGAACAGAAACAGACTATGCACAACGCTTATTATCAGATAGTTCAGGACTATAACAAGAAATACGGCGTGTGCGAATATGTTGAGGACGGAACCGAGGCTTATATTAACGGACTCGCTATGGTTGAGCTTATCGACTTTAACGGCGACAAGAACAAGGAACTTCTTCTCGTATACAGAAAGCCCGTTAAGGTACGAAGCGAAACCGCGAGAGGTGATAACGTAACCTATGAGGTAGACAGATACTACTGCGATATTTACAGATACTCGGGCGGAAGGGCAATCCTTACATATACTAACGAGGGACTTTCAAATAAGCTCAATAACCGTTCTGAGATTTACTATCTTATCAAGCGTGAGAATAAGAAGGCCTACTACTGTCTTAATTCCTATACAAACGGCGATTACGGAAATCATATAAGCGGCGTATCAGCTCAGTATGAGTTTGAGGGTACGGAGTTCAAGTCGACCTTCAAGGCGTCATATAATACCGATTACGGATATTCAAAGTATTATATCGACGGAAAGAGCGTCGATAAATATGAGTTCAATAATAAAGGCTATAAAAACCCGTTCTTCGACGGGGGCGAGGACTACGATAAGGATAAGTACAAGGTAGTCTACGTTCAGCGTAAAAAGAAGGATTCGGGCGAGCTTAAGAATATTCCGAAAAAGACGGAAAAGAATATACAGAAACTCAATCAGCTTTATTCGGCTGACGTTAAACAGTAAAAAACGCTCTTCCTCAGATGGCTGAAACGGTGCGCGTATTCTCCGAAATCGGAGCAGAGGGCGCCGAGCGTATCGAAAGAATCCAGGCGGCGAGAGAGGACGACAAGTAAGCCGTCAGAAAAGAAAATAAAAGGGGGACGGGCATATGCCCGTCCCTTATCGTTTTACTTATTGAATCTGTAACCCTTGCCCCAGACTGTATTAACGTACTTAAAGCTTTTATCCGCGGCGAAGAGCTTATCTCTTATCCTG
>CAMVRG010000036.1 GCA_947169815.1 uncultured Clostridia bacterium
ACGATAAGTTTCATTTTTTCATCAACAGTACCGAACGCAAGTGAAGGCTTATTCAAAACGCCCCCGTTTGCAACGGTACACATAAGAGAGCAAATCTGTAAAGGAGAGGCGGTAAGACTCCCCTGCCCGAAACCGAGCTGAGCAATATTACCCGCGTTTGACAAAAGCGAATAGTCGGGAAGGCTTGAATTCTTTATATTCCAGCCGTTGTATATTTCAGTATATGAGTCAAAGCCAAGAGATTTAGCGGTATCTATGATTTTATTTGCTCCGAGCTTCAGAGCAAGATGTGCAAAATAACAGTTACAGGAATTTGCAAGAGCAGCCTTTAAGTTTTGATTTCCGTGTTTCTTTTCTTTCTGGCAGGCAAAAACGGTATCACCTATTCTTGTCTTTCCCTTACATTCAAAATCAAATATGATATTGTTTTCAAGGGCACAAGCCGCGACTACCGTTTTAAACACCGAACCGACGCTGTACTGAGTAAACGCTTTATTAAGATAATCAGAATAAGGTTTTATAACGCAGGCGAGGATTTCCGATGTTTTTACGTCCATAATAACGACGCATCCGCTTTTAAGCTTATAAGAGGCATTATAAGCTATACTTTGTATTTTTTTGTCGAGAGTCAGCGCTATGCCCTCATAACCGTAATAACCGTTATTAACAATACTTCCTCTGTCGCCGCTCAAAAACCTTCCGTTAGCGTCTACAAGAAGGTTAACCTTGAGTTTTTCTCCCTCTTCGGGAATATGCATAAGAAGTCCCGAGCACTCTTCAGATATAATATGACGGCAATAATTTTCACTGCGTTTTACAGTATAGGTTTCAATGGATTTACTTTTAAAATTCATATCCACATCCGTAACGACGGGTTTGCCTTCTCTTAGTCCTTCAAGCACCGACTCTTTCTTTTTGCCGTAAAAAAGGCCTGCCGCTTCCATAACGTCTCTTTCAACGGGTCTTATAACCGCAACGCGTTTAAACTTATTATTTGTCAGACGGCTTAAATCACGGTAATATATATTAGGAAGTGCGGTATCAATAGTTAAAGTATATGAATTATAGCTGTCGGCTACTTTAAACGCTGACGCTTTTGTAATATAAAGGATTCTTCCCGCGCAAGCAACAAAAGCAAAGATGAAGGTAAACATCAGAATAAGTATTCTTTTCTTCACAAAAACACCCCTCTGTATTGTTTACAGAAGGGATATTTTTATTATTTTCTTTCAACGCGGAAAATTGCGTCGGGCGATATTTCCTTTTCACATCTGAACGAATATACGTTTGTAGTCTTATTTGCAACATCAGTGAATTCGCCGTCGTTTTCGTTATACAGCTCTTTAACTGTAATCTGATACGGCTTTTTAAAGGGCTCAACTACCTCAAGAACTTCGCCCTGATAAAATCTGTTTCGCTGGGATACCGTTACTCTTCCGTTATTCTGAGACATAAACAGAGCGCAGACGTCCCAGTTCCGTATATATCCGCCCGAATCAGTTACCTGACCGTTCACAATAGGCCCGAAATTAAAGCCGTCGGTATATTCTCTGTGGCTCATTTTTTCCATCTCGTCAAGTATCCACTGAGAAGGTCTGAAATCTTCGGCGCGTCCGCTCTTGAAATACTCGTCGAGCGCGTTACGGTAAGCGTAGGTAACGATAGCGGTATAGTATTCGCTCTTGGCTCTTCCCTCAATCTTAAAAGAGTCAATCCCCGCTCTGTCAAGCTCGGGTATATGCTCAATCATACATAAATCCTTTGAGTTAAAAATGTATGTTCCGTTTTCTTCCTCATTAATCGGGAAATACTGACCGGGACGAGTTTCCTCAACAAGATGATATTTCCAGCGGCAGGGCTGAGCGCAGTCGCCCCGGTTAGCGTCGCGGCCTACCATATAATCGGAAAGAATACATCTTCCCGAAAAAGACATACACATAGCGCCGTGTACGAAAACCTCGATTTCAAGGTCAGGGTCCGTTTTATCGCGTATGGTTTTAATCTCGTCAAGGGAAAGCTCTCTTGCGGTAACTATTCTTTTAGCGCCGAGTTCCCAAAGCGTATTAGCGGCTTCGTAGTTCACTATTCCGACCTGAGTTGACATATGAATATCAACGCCGTCAGCGTACTTTTTCGCAAGCGAAAGCACTCCCATATCCGCAATAATCAGCGCGTCTACACCGATAGATTTAACGTATTTAAGATACTCGGGAAGAAGCGGAAGTTCATTATTTCTCGGAAGAGTATTACAGGTTAAATAGAGTTTTTTATTATACGAATGAACAAGATGGGTAGCTTTTTTTAACCCCTCATAATCGAAATTTGAGGGGTTAGTTCTCATTCCGAACATCTCACCGCCGAGGTAGACGGCGTCAGCTCCGAATTTTAATGCAAGTTTTAATCTCTCCATATCTCCCGCGGGAGACAGAAGCTCTATATTATGTGACATATTAATAGCTTAAATAAGGCGCGTACTTTGCAACCTTCTCCTTAAATTCAGTAATATTATCGGCTGTATACATTTCTCCCGAATTATCGTGGAAGAAGAATTTAGCATTCGTATCCTCGGGATGAAGAGCAGCTTCAATAGCGGCTTTACCCGGGTTACAGATAGGTCCTGCAGGGAGTCCTACTACGGTTGAATTATTATTTGTGTTATAGTAAGCCATATAATAATCAGCTGAATGGGACGCAGTTGAAGAAAGCGAGGGCGCTACCTTATTTGTAATATAGTCTTTAGTCGACTGACAGCCGAGCCACGGGAAATCAACGGTATTCTTAAGACGGTTATGAATTACGGCAGATATTGTTTTCATCTGTTCCTCATTCGCCGCTTCCTTCTGAATAATAGAAGCTATTGTGAGGATTTCGTAATCAGTATAGCCGAGCTCCTTTGCTCTGTCTGAATACTTTTTAGTATAAACGTTATTACCCTGCTGAAGGAATTTTCTTACTGCGGAAGCCGCGCTCTCGTCAATAAAGAACTCATAGGTATCAGGGAATAAGAAGCCCTCAAGTCTGTAAGGAACGGAATCCTGAGCCTTTAGCTCGCTTGTAAGCCTGAAATCAAAGTTTGTAGTCTGGATAACAGATATCAGCGCGTTACGGTCGCAAACGTCGTTTTCAACGAGCTTTTCAATAATTTCGGGAACGGTATATCCCTCGGGGAAAGTGAGCTGAACTGTTTCACTCGTCGCGTTATCGCCCTGAAGCGTTATGAGCATACCCTCAAGCCCCATTTTTCCGTTAAGATAATATACGCCCGCCTCATAAGGTCCGCTGAGCTGAGAAGAATGAATAAGCTTATCCCTCAGCTTTACAAATACCTTACAGAAATTTTTACATCTTATAAGTCCGTTACTGCTGAGCGTATTTATAGCCTCGTCGCTGTCTTCAATTTTCTGAGTAAGAGATATAGTAACGAGGTTGTCTTAGTAATAGCGAGAATATCATTCATACAGAAAATCGCATAAATTGAAAGAAGCATAGAGCACGCTATAACTATAATAAAGAAAAGGTAGGTTGAAGCAACTCCCTTGCTCTTTTTTCTTTTAACGGGCTTCTTCGGGGAAGCCTTCTGCCCGGAAACAGGAGCGCTTTTTTTACTTTCAGTTTCGTTTGAAAAATAGATGTCTTTCTTTTTTTCGTTGAGTTTGAAATCTATGTTATCCATTTTTCCCTCCGTTATCAGTATTATAAATACCGTTTTCGGTAATTAAATAATCAACTCTCATATCGTGTTTTTCAGCAGGTACTTGATCTGCAATAAGGCTATTATAACACAATCCGACGGAAATAAAAGCATATTTTTTTAAAAATCTGTCATAATACCCTTTTCCGTAGCCGAGACGGTTTCCGTTCAAATCAAAACTCAGCCCAGGAACAATTATAAGCGAATTACTGAAATCAGTAAGCTTAACGCATTTATTTATATCGGGTTCATTAATTCCAAAGCAGCCGTAATTCAAACAGTCAAAGGAATCTATTAAATAGAATTCCATATTACCGTCTTTATCTTTACAGTAAGGAACGGCGACTTTTTTATTGTTTTCAAAGCAATAAGAAATGATGCTTTTTGTATCCGCCTCGCCCTTTGAAGAAACGTAAACAAGAACGGTTTCAGCCTCTTGAAAAGGAGTAAAACTGAAAAGGTTATTCGATATTGCTGTATCCTTTTTCAGCTTATCGCTTATACCGTTTCTTTTCAGAAGCGACTGTTTTCTTAAATCGCTTTTAGTCATATTTCTGAATTGACTTTTTTATAGCAAGAGCGGTTTCTTTGCCCTTAATAGCCTTAACTATTTCAAGACCGAATTCAATACAAACGCCCGCTCCGCGCGCAGTAATGATATTACCGTCGCGTACAACATAGCTTTCGCTGAGCTCAGCGCCTTCAAGAGCTTCTTCAAAGCCGGGGAAACAGGTTGCCTCTTTACCGTTAAGAAGTCCTTTATGACCGAGAATTGACGGCGCGGCACAGATTGCGCAGATTAAAGCGCCGATATTTTCAGCGTTATCAACCGCCTTCTGTACGGCGGTGCTGTTTTCAAGGTTAAGAGTTCCCGGCATACCGCCCGGAAGAATAATTCCCTCAACGTCATAAAAATCAAAGCTGTCAATAGTAATATCAGCCTTAACCTCAACGCCGCAGCTTGCTTTAACAAGCTCGCCCGTTATTACTCCGACGGTCTTAACGTCGATACCTGCCCGCGTAAGCATATCAAGCGGAGCCATAGCCTCAATGATTTCAAAGCCGTCTGCTAAAAATAAATAAACCATAATTATTACCTCTTATAATAAAACACTTTCGGTTTTGCTAAATTGCAGCCCTCAAAGAGCCAATCTTTTATATCTTCTTTTTCAAAGAATTTGAGCGAATCGGTATCGGCCTCATTCACAAATCCTCTGTCATAATAATACTTAATAAGCATTTCGTCTGCGGGTAAAAGACAAAGAGCATTATAACGGTTTTTACAGTAATCAAGAAGTTCGGTCATATACCCCTTGCTTCGGTATTTTTTATAAGTAGAAGCGGCATAAATATAATTATTGTCTTCTCCGCCGAGCCTGCACTTAAAAAGAAACAGCATCGCCGCAAGCTCATTACCGTCATATAAACCGATGCAGGAATAATTTGCGTTATCGAGAAAATAGTTAATCTCCTCCTCGCTGTCGCCGAAAGCCTCTTGCCAGAGCGGAATAATATCCTTGTAATCAGTAACGTTATTAATCATTATACACCGCCATATACTTTTCAAGAAGAATATCGGGATGATAGGACTGTTTAGCCTTTCTGAGTCCCTCAAGGCCTAAATCCTCTTCCCTGTTTACATATTCGTATTCCGTCAGGCAGTTTTTAGTAAATTCCTGATTAATAATAGTATATGCACCCTGAATTTCACTCAAAGCCTTTTCAAAATGTGAAACAAAGCATCTTCCGTTTTTAAGCGGCTCTCCCATAGTATAGGCGATGACCTTTCCGTTTACACGGATAAGCCCGCCGATAAAGCCGAGGGCTTTGTAATTTTCAAAGGCGCACATAACGGCGCTGAATTCTTCGTCGTAATCCTCTGTGTTTTCGTCGTCTCTGCTTTCAAGCCACTTTTTATGAAGTTCAATACATTCGGGGATATTATCCTTTGTTATCATCTCAAAGCGCCAGTCGGGATTATTCTTTTTAAAATTTGTAATATGATTTCTTTTTGAATGAAACTTCTTTCCGCCGAGAGACGCCATCTTTTCGGTTTTATAAATATAATCGCTCAGACCGTCGTCTTCTTCGTATGTAAAACGTCCCGTAAACGCTTCCTGAAGCATAACGAGATAGCCCGAGGTAACGCCGTAAATGCAGGGCTTTACTCCCCTGCTTTCAGAATCAAGTATTATCTGTTCAACGGCGTCGGAAAAATCCCCCTCGCCGAGAGGAAGAGAATAAGAGATATTGTCTCCGTAGCCCCAGCGGCATATGAAAAAATCCTTATAATGACATATTTCGGAATTATACATATCCGCCCAGATATATGTATTGCCATAGGTATATTCGCAGCTCATAGACGCCGCGTGCTTAAGACATTCGTCAACCCACTTCTTATCGGAAAGCTCGGGCTTTTTGAAATTAAGCATGTTATAATTCCCTTTCAATTACTTCAACAATTTTTCTGTGAATTATTTCTATCGGAAGCGGAGAGGCGCCGTCGGAACATTCGATTACATACCAGCCCTGCTTTTTCGCAGCGTAAAGAGCGGATTCCCTGCATTTTTTCAGAAATTCAACATTAGCCTCGTGAACGTCCTTTTTACCCTCGTCGCCCTCATATCTTTTGCTCATAAGCTTCTGTGAAATCTCAATGGGCATATCAAGATAAATAACAGCGTCGGGTGACGGGATTCCGATTTTATTATATTCAAAATCGGCGCTCCACTCGAGATACCTGTCCCACTCGCTTTTGTCGAGCTTCTCCATCTGATAAATTGAATTCGACGTAGCGTATCTGTCCGCTAAAATCAGCGTTCCGTTTTCATAATCCTCTTTCCATTTCAGCTTATACGAAGCAAAACGGTCAACCGCGTAGAAAGCTCCCGCAGCGTAGGGATTAACGTCGTCGGCGCTCTTTCCGAATTCGCCCGCAAGATACATATTTACAAGCGTACTTGAAGGCGAATCATAATCGGGAAGCTTGATTTTTTTATAAGGAGTTTTGCTTTTTTTCAAATACTGTTCAAGAAGCTCGGTTTGGGTTGATTTTCCCGAACCGTCGAGCCCCTCTATAATTATTAGTTTTGACATTATTCCTTACGACCTAACTTTCTCTTATTACCGTTTTCATCAACGATATAGGTATTTTCGAGCTGTGAAATAAGATTAGCCTTAAAGGAATTTATATATTCCTGGCGAAGAATCTTCTGCTCAGCCTTTTCCTCCTCGGTAAGTCCCTCGGGGGTTTTAGACTTTTTTGCAAGCTCATTAATTCTGTCAATTTTAGTTTTATCCATTAATCCAAAAAGTCCTTTAATTTTTTACTTCTGCTCGGATGGCGGAGTTTTCTGAGCGCCTTCGCCTCAATCTGGCGGATACGCTCACGCGTTACGTTAAACTCCTTGCCTACCTCTTCAAGAGTCTTCGGGTTTCCATCTTCAAGACCGAAACGCAGCTTTAATACCTTAGCTTCTCTCGGAGTGAGAGTCTGTAATACCTCGTCGAGCTGTTCTTTAAGAAGGCTCATAGAAGCCGCGTCAGCAGGAGCGAGCGCTTCGTCGTCGGGAATGAAATCGCCGAGGTGGGAATCCTCCTCTTCGCCGATAGGAGTTTCAAGTGAAACGGGGTCCTGAGATACGCGAAGGATTTCTCTTACCTTATCAACGCCCATATCAAGATACTCTGCGATTTCCTCGGGAGTAGGCTCGTGGCCGTTAATGTGAAGAAGCTGTGATTTCGCCTTTTTAACCTTATTTATAGTTTCAACCATATGAACGGGAATTCTTATAGTTCTCGCCTGGTCGGCAATAGCTCTTGTAATAGCCTGTCTTATCCACCAGGTTGCATAAGTCGAGAACTTAAAGCCCTTGTTATAATCGAACTTGTCCACCGCCTTGATAAGACCGAGATTGCCCTCCTGAATTAAATCGAGGAACTGCATTCCGCGTCCTACGTATCTTTTAGCGATACTTACTACAAGACGGAGGTTCGCCTCAGCGAGTTTTTTCTTGGCGTTCTCGTCGCCGTCGGCAATTCTCATTGCGAGAACCTGCTCCTCCTCGCCTGAAAGAAGAGGAATAGTTCCGATTTCCTTAAGATAAACCTTAACGGGGTCGTCCATAGCGGCGTTATCGTTAACTGCTACGGTCTCAGCTGCGTCCGTTTCCTTAGGAAGGTCTACCTCAAGAGGAATTCCGTCAAGAGCTTCAGCCGAAAAGTCGTCGATAATGCTGACGTTAGCGGCGTCAATCATTTCATTGAGCTTTTCAAGCTCGTCAACGTCAAGGTCAAGTTCAACAATAAGGTTGTCGATTTCCTGAGCGGTAAGATTACCCGAAGCCTTACCCTTTTCAACAAGCTTTTTAAAAGCCGAAATTTTCTTATCGTCTCTTGAAAGCGCTGCGCCTTTTTCTTTCTTATTGTTCTCCATAGTATTACTCCTCTTCATCCTTATGTATTTTATTATTTAATATTTTTTTCATTAATTCAAGGAATTCCTCATCGCTGAGACCTCCCGCGTCTACGGGATTTTTCTTATTGTTCTCCTCAATGACAGTATTAAGACAGTCTGAGAATTCAGATTCATAGTTCTTACTGTCGCTGAAGCCGTTAATCATTCCCGAAAGCTCGCCGAGTTCTGCGTCGGAAAGATACTGCGAATAAGCGGAAACCGAACATTCAATTCCTTTATCAATAAAATCAACAGTCAGCTCATATATCTTACGTATAAAGCCCTCGCTCAGATTCTCACTGTCAAAATCCGCGCACAGCTTCCTACATTTAGGATAACGCATAAGAATTGAAAGCATTCTTTTTTCGGCGTTAATCTTGCGGGTTGTCGCCGATTTTTCAAAGCTCTCCTTAGTTGTTTCGCGCTGATAATTGCGTCGTTCGTTTTCGTATGTTCTGCGCATACCGTAACGCTTATCGTTTTGCTCAAGCTGCTTTATCTGAGCCATAAGGCTATCCTTCTGAATACCGAGTTCCTCGCAAATTCTCGAGGCGTAAAGCTCCTGCTCTATCTTTGACGATTTTGAAAGAAGCCTTGCAATATCGTTAAGAAAATCAAGCTTTCCCTGAGTTGTATTAAGATTATGCTTATTACGAAGATTTATTATTGCAAACTCAATCTCGTTAGCAGCGCCCTCAAGCATTGCGGAAAAGCGTTCCTTACCCTGAGTCTTAATAATCTCGTCGGGGTCCTTGCCTCCCGAAAGAGCGGGAATTCTCACTTTAACATCAGTATTTTTGAAAAGGCTTATCGCCTTATCAACCGCCCGTCTTCCTGCAACGTCGTTGTCGTAACAGAGGATTACCTCGTCGCAATACCTTGATAGAAGCCTTACCTGTTCGCTTGTAAGCGCCGTACCGAAGCCTGCGACAGCGGTTGTAAAGCCAGCCTGATGCATAGCTATTACGTCCATCTGACCTTCGCAGAGTATAAGCGAACTGCTTCCTGTATCCTTTGCAATATTAAGCGCAAAAAGCTCGTTAGTCTTTTTATACACAAGGGTATCGGGCGTATTGATGTATTTCCGCTTATCGTTTTTGTCAATATCTCTTCCGCTGAAGGCTATAACATTGCCTCTGATATCGATTACGGGAGTCATTGCCCTGTCTCTGAAAAAGTCGAAAACTCTGTTTCGGTTTTTTGAGGAACGGCTCGCAAGACCCGCTTCAACGATTTCGTTATCCGTATACCCGAGCGAGTTCAGATGTTTTGTAAGCGTATCCCAGCTGTCGGGAGCATAGCCGAGCCCGAAGCGTGTAATCGTTTTCGGCGTAAGTCCCCTTCCGAGATAATAATCAAGCCCCTTTTTTCCCTCGTTGCTCATCATATAAGAGTGGAAAAACTTTGCGGCGGCGCGGTTCATTTCGAGAATTCGTCTTCTCTTTTTACCGAGCGAATCGTCAAAGCCGTCCTCGGGCATCTGCATGCCCGCTCTTTCATCGAGAAGTTTAACGGCGTCTATATAATCAAGATTTTCAATTTTTTTAATAAATCCTACCGAGTCTCCGCCCGCAGAGCATCCGAAGCAGTAAAAGGACTGCGTTTCTGGATAAACCGTGAATGAGGGCGTTTTCTCGTTATGAAACGGACAAAGACCGACGAGAGTTCTGCCTCTCCGTTTAAGAGTCACATAAGTTGAAATAACGTCCTCAATATCCGTTTTCAGTTTTAATTCCTGTAAAAAGCTGTCAGGAAGAGCCATATTACACCTCTTCTATACTAATTATTTTATCCAAGACGAAGGAACAAAAAGTCTGTTAAACGTATTAACCGAATAGTTATCGCTCATACCCGCGATATAATCGCAAACAGCTTTTTCAACCGCCTCTTCCTCGACGATTCTGATATACTGAGCGGGAAGCTTATCAGGGTTGTTCACATAGAATTCGTAGAGCTTTTTAATCATTGAGATTACCTTAGCCTCCTCGCTTTTGCAAACTGGGTTACGGTAAACCGCTACGAACATAAAGTCATGAAGTTCCATAAAGCTCTGATAACATTCTTCGCTCATTCGTATTTTATCAATGCTGTTATTGATAACGTCAGTAACCATATTATTGATTCTTTCGCTTTTTTTCATACCGAGCTTTAAACGGAGTTCAAGAGGTATATCCTCCTCGCTGATAACTCCAGCCCTTTCAGCGTCGTCAATATCGTGGTTTATGTATGCAATTTTATCGGCAATTCTTATAATCTGCCCCTCGAGCGTATAAGCCTCCTGTCCGCCCGTGTGACAGAGAATTCCGTTTTTAACCTCGTCGCAGAGATTGAGACCTCTTCCGTTTTTTTCGAGCTTGTCCACTACCCTTACGCTCTGTTCATAATGCCTGAAGCCATAGGGGCTCATTTCGTTAAGCGCTCTCTCGCCCGCGTGACCGAAGGGAGTATGGCCGAGGTCGTGAGCAAGCGCGATAGCCTCGGTTAAGTCCTCGTTAAGCCCTAAGGCTCTCGCGATAGTTCTCGCAATCTGGGATACCTCTAAGGTATGGGTAAGCCTCGTTCTGTAATGGTCTCCCGAGGGAGCAAGAAATACCTGAGTTTTATGTTTAAGTCTTCTGAAAGACTGAGAGTGAATAATTCTGTCTCTGTCTCTCTGAAAACAGGTTCTTATTTCGTCAGGCTCTTCATATACAGCTCGTCCTCTTGATTCGCTTGAAAGACAAGCTTTCGGAGATAAAATATTCTTTTCTGTAATTTCTGATTTTTCTCTTATAGTAATGCTCATTATATCTCCTTTCTACAATTTTTTTGCTTTTCGATTATTATTTACTCTAAAAAATAAATAATTCCTTTAAATTTATTGACTAAATTAAAAATTTTTAATATTATTATTTTGGTGATTGTATGATTAAGGTTATAATTGCATTGATAATAATGCTTCTTGCAGGCGTTTTTCTCTATCTTGAAAACAATATTATTGACGTTACGAAATACCGATTAAAAAGCGATAATATAGTAAACAGAATTAATATCGTTCATTTAAGCGACCTTCATTCAAAGCCGTTTGAAAAGGCTCTGAAAAAAACAGAGGAGATTAATCCCGATATAATTTTTATTACGGGAGATTATATAAACGATAAAGAAAAGAACAAGGATAAAATGCTCGTTTTCGCAAAGAGGCTATGCGATATCGCGCCCGTTTATTATATTACGGGAAACCACGAGCGAAGGCTCGAAAACTTTGAAGAGTTAATGAGCGAGCTTAAAGAAGCGGGTTTTAACGTTCTTCTTAACGCTAAAGCCCAAACCGATATAAACGGAAACAGTATCGCTATCCTCGGTCTCGACGAAAACCAGGCGGATTTTGAGGACTATAAAGCAAGGCGAAACGGAAATTTTGAATATAAAGATATGTCGCCGTATTTTAAAGACCTCGATAACAGTATCGGTTTTAAAATCGTTTTATCGCATTATCCCGAAAATTTTGAAAAAATCGAAGAATTAAACTACTCTCAATATGATTTCGACCTCCAGCTTTCGGGACACGCTCACGGAGGACAGTTCATTCTCCCCTTCTTCGGCCCCGTGTTCTCGCCAGGTCAGGGTATTCACCCGAAATACGCCCGCGGCTCCTTCGGTGAAAGACCTATGCTTATAGTGTCAAGAGGTCTCGGAAATTCCGAATTCCCGTTCAGACTCTTTAATCATCCCGAAATAATTTCAATTACAGTCAGCAGGAAGATATAAAAATTCATTATGAAACCACCACAAAGAAACGAGCACGGAAAACTCCGTGCTCATTTTTTTATTTATTTAACTTTAATCTTAACTGTTACGGTCTTAACCAACGCCTTGTATTCCGTGTTACCAGCTGCGGTAACCTGAATCTTAACCTTGTAGGTGCCCTTTTTAAGGCCCTTCTTAACCGTTATCTTACCGTTTTTAGCGACCTTTATTTTCTTATCGCCCGAGGTCTTTTTAAAGGTAACCGTACCCTTTGCGTTGCTTACGGTTATTGCTTTCTTAAGAGCAATGGTCTGATTCTTTTTCTTAAGTTTCGCAAGTTTGACCGTAGGCTTCTTAGCCTTAACAGTTAATGTATTAGCCTTCTTCGGAAGCTTGGCAAGCTTTTCAATCTTCTGATTTCCGCATACGGTACAGGTATATGTCTTAACGCCGTCTGCAACATACGAAGGAGCGATTGTAATTACGCCGTTATCCCACTTATGATTTCCGTTGCAGGACATTGAGCCGCTCTTGTCTATTACAACGGTTTCGCCTGCGGCTACAGTTTTCTCAACGGTTTGAGTTCCGTTTACAACAATAATCTTGTAATTGTCGCCGTTCTTAACAACCGAGCTTCCTGAAGGAACTGTAACGGTTGTTGTCTTGCCGTTATCGGTTGCCTTGACGTCAAGCTGACCGTCAGCGGTCTTTGTTATCTCTGTATTTGAAGATACGGTAACGGATTTTCCGTCATTAAGTGTTACGGTATATGTTCCGTCAGCGTTTTTAACGGTTTCCTTTGTGTCATTCGGAACGGTAATTGTTGAACCGTCGCTGAGAGTTATAACAGCTTTATCTCCGTTAACAGCTACGGAAGCACCTTCGGGGATAAGCGCGGGAACAACCTGCTGAGCTGTAAGAATTTCACCGCATACGGAGCAATGGCTGCCTTCAGTTAAGCCTGTGCTTGTTCCCGTCGGAGCAACCGCCGCGTCTGTTGCGGGAGTATGAGCAATCTTTGCAACTGGTTCTGTATAGGTGTCACCGCATACAGAACATGTAAATGTCTTTACACCTTCTGCCGAGCAGGTGGGCTGTTTTGTTATAGCTGAGCTATAATCGTGAGTGGTTAACTTGTCTGTATAATCCGCTCTGTAAGAATCACCGCAAACGGAGCAGGTATAAGTTGTATAGCCCTTATCTCTGCAGGTTGGAGCAGTTACAACTGGTGTATACTGATGCTGTTTAGCGGGAATTACTGCCTGTTCAACAATTACAGCACCGCATACCGAGCAATGACTGCCCTCGGTAAGTCCAGATTTTGTACAGGTTGCGGCAACAGCTTTATCTGTAACGGCTGTATGCGATTTCATTTCAATATCTTCCGTGTACTTATCTCCGCAAATTGAACAGGTAAAGGTCTTTACGCCTTTCGCCGTACAGGTTGCGGGAGTTGTAACTGTTGGCTTGTAATCGTGATTTGCAGTTACTGCGGTAAAGTCTGCTTTGTAACTGTCGCCACAGACACTACAATTATAGAGCGTAAATCCTTGCTGAGCGCAAGTAGGTTCTACTGTCATAGAAACGTAATTGTGGTTCTCTGTTTTTTCTGTATATGCATCTATATATTCGTCTCCGCAAGCTGAACATGTGTGGGTTGTATATCCCCCATCTTTACAGGTGGGCGGAGTAACAACAGACTCATAATGATGTCCGATTGCGGGAATTTCGGATTGTGAATTTAGAACTTTACCACAAACCGAGCAATGAGAGCCTTCTGTTAAACCTGTTTCTGTACAATTCGGCTCAACTCGGCTGTCTGTTACAACAGTGTGACCAAGAGCAGGTATTGCAACATCATATGAATCTCCACAAGCAGAACACACATAAATATTCTTACCGTCTTTTTCACAGGCTGGCTCAACAATCGACTCAATACAATAATGATGTCTCCCTAATTGACATTCAAGTCCTTCTATTGACACAAAATTCACTCCGTATATATCACAATATATTTTTGCATCTGTAGAGCCGTAAGCATAGAAATATGAACCACTTGGAATACAACTTAAAAGGTTTTGTGTTGAGTCAAGGTTTTTGCTAAATAAACAGACTTCGTTTATACTTGTATCATTGGCAAAAGCATCAGAACCAATCGTTGTTATTCCGCTTCCTATGGATACACTTGTTAATCCTGTGCAACCGTAAAAAGCGTCACTGCCTATGTTTGTTACGCTATCAGGAATTGTTATGCTTGATAAGCCTGTGCAACTTCTAAATGCATAGTTTCCTATGCTTGATACGCCATCGCCTATTGTTACACTTGTTAAACCTGTGCAACTTTCAAAAGCAAAATTGCCTATACTTGTTACGCTGTCTGGTATGGTTAAAGTTGTTAATCCTGTACAACCTTCAAATGCGCAATCACCTATGCTTGTTACGCTGTCAGGGATTGTAACGCTTGTTAAACCTGTGCAACCTTCAAATGCGCAATCACCTATGCTTGTTACGCTGTCAGGGATTGTAACGCTTGTTAAACCTGTGCAACCTTTAAATGCACAACTATCTATGCTTGTTACGCTGTCTGGTATGGTTAAAGTTGTTAATCCTGTACAACCTTCAAATGCGCAATCACCTATGCTTGTTACGCTGTC
>CAMVRG010000037.1 GCA_947169815.1 uncultured Clostridia bacterium
CCTTTGTATCGGCTACGCTCAGAGCGCGGATATTTACTCCCGCGTCGGTAATAGCCGCTACCGCTTTACAAAGAGTACCGGGTACATTTTCAAGAAATGCAGATAACTGTGTAATAGCCATAATACATCCTCCTTAGTGTAACTTACGTTTATCAATTACTCTGACCGCCTTACCCTCTGAGCGCTCGATTGATTTCGGCGCTACAAGATGGATTTTAGGATTAATGCCGAGCATAGCGCGCATTGAAAGTGCGAGATTCCTTTCGCTCGTCTGCATTTCCGAAACCTTGTCGGAGAAACGCTCGGGCGAGCATTCAACATAGATGTCGAAGGTATCGGTATTGTTTACGCGGTCAACAACAATCTGGTAATTCGGCGGATAGCCTTCCTTAAGAAGAACGGTTTCAATCTGGCTCGGGAACACGTTAACGCCGCGGATTATCATCATATCGTCGCTTCTTCCGAGCGGCTTTGTCATTTTTATATGAGTTCTTCCGCAGGAGCATTTTTCACGCGATAACACGCAGATATCCTTTGTTCTGTAACGTAAAAGCGGGAATCCCTCTTTATCAAGAGAGGTGAAAACGAGCTCTCCCTTTGAGCCCTCGGGAAGCACCTCGCCCGTATCGGGGTCGATTATTTCAGCATAGAAATGGTCCTCATTAATATGCATACCGTTTTGCTCTTCACATTCAAAAGCAACGCCGGGGCCTGAGGTTTCGGTAAGACCGTAAATATCGTAAGCCTTTATACCGAGAAGCCTTTCAATTTCCTGTCTCATTTCCTCTGTCCACGGCTCAGCGCCGAAGATACCCGCCTTAAGCTTATTATCCCCGGGCTTATAGCCCTGCTCCGCGAGCGATTCGCCTATGTACGCAGCATATGACGGCGTACAGCAGAGAATGGTCGAGCCTAAGTCCATCATAAACTGAATCTGTCTGTTAGTATTACCCGACGACATCGGAAGCGTCATACAGCCGACCTTCTGTGAGCCGCCGTTGAGTCCTGCTCCGCCCGTAAACAAACCGTAGCCGTAGCATACCTGACATACGTCCTCGTTACTTCCGCCTGCCGCAACAATAGCTCTCGCGCAGCATTCTTCCCACATATCAATATCCTTTTGGGTATAAAATGCAACTACGCGCTTTCCCGTAGTACCAGAGGTTGACTGAATGCGGATAATGTTTTTTAAATCCGTTCCGAGAAGTCCGTAAGGATAAGCCTCTCTTAAATCATCCTTTGAAAGAAACGGGAGCTTGCCGATATCCTCAAGAGACTTGATATCCTCGGGCTTAACGCCCTTTTCGTCCATAAGGTTACGGTAATATGCTACGTTATCGTAAACATACTTTACCTGCTTAACGAGCTTTTCGCTTTGAAGGGCCTTGATTTTTTCAACCGGCATCGTTTCAATTTCCGGCTGAAAATATTTCTTGTCCATACAATTACCTCCTTTTAAATAAATTTGTTACAGACCTACGCTTCTCTTGCGAGCTTAAACGCTTTTTTATTAAGCTCAATAAATTTTTCGGGGACACATTTTTCAAGCGCGTCGAGCCACTGCTCCTCAGTAAACTCAAAGCGCTTTGAAAGCTTGCCCATAAGCGCAATATTGACCGCCTTTGATGAGCCCGCCTCGTTAGCAATCTTAAGCGCGTCAAACGCGTCAACCTGCGCGCCCGACGCCTTCATCTTTTCAACGAGGTTTTTGGGGTAAGCCGCATTACCCGTTATAACAGGCATGGGGTCAATCTGCTGAGTATTAACTACAATATGTCCTTCGGGCTTTAAGTATTCAACATACCTTGCAGCCTCGAGAAGCTCAAATGAAACAATATAATCTGCCTCGCCCTTATCAATTACGGGAGAGTAAACCTTATCGCCGAAGCGTACGTAGGTAACGACGGAACCGCCTCTCTGGCTCATTCCGTGCACCTCGGATACCTTAACGTCGTAGCCTGCGGAAAGAAGAATCTGACCGAGCAGCTTACTCGCGAGAAGCGAGCCCTGACCGCCAACGCCGACTATCATAATATTTTTAGTCATAGCCAATTCCTCCTTACTCAAATGCGTCGAAAGCGCAGAGCTGTTTACATACTCCGCAGCCCGTACAAAGCGTATTGTCAACGCGCGCCTTGCCGTCCTTGAAGCTGATTGACGGACAGCCGAGCCTCATACACGATTTACAGCCGCGGCACTTATCCTCATTAACCTTAAAGGGCGCGTTCGTTTTAACGTATTTCAGAAGCACGCAGGGACGGCGTGAAATAATTACCGAAGGCTCGGGAGCAGCGAGTTCTTCCTTAACTGCCCTGTCCATAGCCTTAAGGTCGTACGGGTCCTCAACTCTTACGCGGTTAAAGCCCATTGACCTGCAAAGCGCTTCAAGGTCGATTTTTCCAGCAGGATCGCCCTTGATATTATAACCCGTAGTCGGGTTCTGCTGGTGTCCCGTCATACCCGTAATTGAGTTATCGAGAATAATAACGGTTGAATTGCTCTGATTATACGCAATATTGGCAAGCCCCGTCATACCCGAATGCATAAAGGTTGAGTCGCCGATAACCGCTACGGTTTTCTTTTCGCCCTCTTCGCCGAGAGCCTTATTAAAGCCGTGGAGTCCCGAAACGGAAGCGCCCATACAGAGCGTCATATGCATAGCCGAAAGCGGAGCAACCGCTCCGAGCGTATAGCATCCGATATCGCCGATAACGGTACACTTATTCTTATTGAGCGTATAGAATACGCCTCTGTGAGGACAGCCCGAGCACATAGCGGGCGGTCTCATCGGGAGAGGCTCGTCGAATTTACAGCTTTCCTTCTTAGGAAGACCGAGCTTTTCGGCGATTAAATTCTGTGAGAATTCTCCGCAAATCGGAAGAACGTCCTTGCCCGTAACCTCAAGACCGAGCGCCTTACAGTGATTTTCGATAATCGGGTCAAGCTCCTCTATTACGTAGAGCTTTTTAACCTTCTTCGCAAAGTCAAGGATTAGCTTTACGGGAAGCGGATTAACCATACCGAGTTTAAGAACGCTCGCGCTCTCGCCGAACACCTCTTTTGCATAGAGATAGCTTGTACTTGAAGTGATAATACCTATATCCGTTCCGCCCGTTTCAACGCGGTTAATTCCGCTTGTTTCGGCGTATTCGATAAGCTTTTTCGTCCTCTCCTCAACGAAGGGGTGGCGCTTGATAGCGTTACCCGGCATCATAACGTATTTTGCGATATCCCTTTCATAGGGCTTTGAGAATTCCTGTCTCTCGCTCTTTTCAACAAGGCTCTGACAGTGCGATACCCTCGTGCACATCTTTACGATAACGGGAGTGTCGTATTTTTCCGAAAGCTCGAAAGCGAGCTTCGTATATTCAAGCGCCTCGGCTGAATCCGACGGCTCGAGCATAGGAACCTTAGAGGCGATAGCGTGGTGGCGCGAATCCTGTTCATTCTGGGATGAATGCATACCCGCGTCGTCGGCAACGCCTATTACCATACCTGCGTTAACGCCCGTATATGAGGCGGTATAAAGCGGGTCGGCAGCAACGTTAAGTCCTACATGCTTCATTCCGCAAAAGCTTCTTTTACCCGCCATAGCGGCTCCGAAGGCAACCTCCATAGCAACCTTCTCGTTAGGAGCCCACTCGCAGTAGATTTCATCATATTTTGCAGCCTCCTCGGTAATCTCGGTTGAGGGAGTACCGGGATAGCTTGACACTACGCTGCAGCCTGCCTCATACAGACCTCTTGCGAACGCCTTATTACCTAACATTAATTCTTTCATAATTTTCTTCCTGTTCTGAATGCTGTAATTTTATAATTCAAAGTCGGTTATGACTGATTTTCCTGCGCGACAAGATTATCTACGCAGTATCTTTTACGAAGCACGGGCTTTTCGATTTTTCCCGTCGGATTTCTCGGTATATCCGCGAAGATAATCTTTCTCGGTCTCTTGTATCTTGCGATTTTATAACAGAATTCGTTGACCTCGTCCTCGGTAAGGGTATAGCCTTCCTTAACCTCGATAATCGCGGCTGAAATCTCGCCAAGTCTGTGGTCGGGCATACCGATTACGGCAACGTCCTTAATCTGTTCCATCTGTCTTAAGAAGTCCTCAATCTGTACGGGGTAGATATTCTCGCCGCCGCTTATGATAACGTCCTTCTTTCTGTCAACAAGGAAGATAAAGCCGTCCTCATCCTGCTTAGCCATATCGCCCGTAAAGAGCCAGCCGTCCTTAAGACACTCGGCGGTAGCCTCTTCGTTACGGTAGTAACAGGTCATAACGCCCGGACCCTTAACGCAGAGCTCGCCGATTTCGCCCTGTTTAACCTCGTTACCCTCGGTATCAACAATCTTCGTTTTCCAGCCGTAGCCCGCTACTCCGATAGCGCCTACCTTATCAATATTCTCAACTCCGAGATGAACGCAGCCCGGTCCGATTGATTCCGAAAGACCGTAGTTTGTATCGTAATCGTGTTTCGGGAAAACCTTTTTCCAGCGCTTTATAAGGCTCGGCGGTACGGGCTGAGCGCCTATATGCATAAGCCTCCAGCAGGATAAATCATACTTACTCAGGTCAATTTTTCCGCTGTCTATATCGTCAAGAATATCCTGAGCCCACGGAACAAGAAGCCATACTATCGTACAGCGCTCATTATTGACCGCCCTGATAACATATTCGGGCTTCGTTCCCTTAAGAAGAACCGCCTTGCCTCCCGAAATGAGAGAGCCGAACCAGTGCATTTTCGCTCCCGTATGATAAAGCGGAGGTATACAAAGGAACACGTCCTTATGAGTCTGACCGTGATGAGCCTGCTCAACCTTGGCGGAATGCATAAGGCTTTCGTGATTATGTAATATCGCCTTCGGGAAGCCCGTAGTACCCGAGGAAAAATAGATAGCGGCGTTATCGCTGTCCTTTATTTCAATGTTCGGGTTACGGCTCGACATATCCGCGGTAAGCTCGGTATAGCTTTCGGCAAAGCTCGGGCAGGTTCCCTCGCCCGAATAGATAAGCGTACACTTTCTCGAGAGCTTATCCGCTATCGGCTCAAGACGTCCGATAAACGCGGAGCCGAAAACCATAACGTCAACCTCGGCGAGGTCGGCGCAGTATTCTATTTCGTCAGTATCGTAGCGGAAGTTAAACGGAACGGCAATAGCGCCCGTTTTAAGTATACCGAAATAAATCGGGAGCCATTCGATACAGTTCATCATAAGAACGGCTACCTTATCGTCCTTACCGATACCGCGGCTTAAAAGAAGATTAGCAAAGCGGTTAGCCTTTTCGTTAAAAATCGACCAGGTAATTTCTCTTCTGTAAGCGGAGGTATGCTTGGGCTCGGTAAGCGAAAACTCCTTCCAGGTTACGAATTTCTTTTCCTGAATTTCGGGGTTAAGCTCTACGAGACATACCTCGTCGCCGTAAAGCTCGCTGTTTTTCTCTAAAAAATCAGTAATGGGCATAATTCTTTCCTCTTTTGTTTTTACTGTAACGATTTAAACCTTTCAATCGCTAAAGCGTTATTGCTATTTATAATAACACATTATATTAAAATAGTCAATATATAAAGAACTTAAAAAGGCGTAATTTAACGGGCGGAAGCACCGCCCGTTAAGGTTTCAGAATTCCGTATCGCCCTCGTTACCCGAGCCTTCTCCGCCCGGGTCTGATGTTGTTAAAACATCGGGGATGGTAAATCTTTCAATATCTGCCTTAGGAGGCTCATAGGGTCTTTTCATCGCCGCGCCTCCTGTTATACTAATTCGGTTGTTTCCATTACGTCAAGCGAAATGTCATACAGGAAGTCATAGTTTACGGTTGCTCTGAACTTTCCGTTTTCCTCGCTTGTGTTTGAAAGCGTTACGCTGTACTGACCCGTTTCAAGAACGTTACCTATCGTAGTTGACGCTTTATTAACGGGGTCATTACCGTTTTTGTCATACTTAATGCCGACCTTGGTATAATCAATGCTTGCGCCCTCGGTTACTATACAGAACGCACGGCACTTAGTATTATCAACGGTCGTCTTTCCTGCTATCCCGATAAACGGAGCCTTAATGTCAAGCTTCTTTCTGATATATCCGTCACTGTCATAACCGAATAAGTTATTCGGAGTTGACGAAATCGTATCGGCAGTTACGGCTACCGCTCCGTCTGAGGTCTCGTAATAGTAATTGGAGCCGTCTTTATAAATCGGAACAAATTCAAGGCTGCAGTGGGAATAGAAGAAATAGTTTCTGCTGTATGAAGCAACGGTATACTTGTTTTCTCCCGTCTTTACTGCCCATGCCCAGAAGGTATTGCTTCCCGTATAGCTTACGGTAAAGTTTTTGTTATACGCAACTGTTGTTCCCGCTTCAACGGTTTCGTTCTTACTGTTGATAATCGTTCCGCTCTGAGCGGTAAGCGAAATATCGCCCTCGCTTGTATATATCGCCTTAACGGTTACAACCTTATTCGTTTCGTCAACCTCGGCATACCAGTCAGTTACAGTCATCATCGGCATTTCGACATAGATCATTATGCTTTCAAAATCTCTGTAATCGCTTGCGGAGTGGGTATCGGAATATACGTGCTTTCCGTTAGCGTTATAGTACTTGTAAATATAGCCTTCGCTTTCGGGAGCGCTTGTAATATCAGCCGTAACCGTAAGATTTCCGCTGACCTTCTTATTAAGGGCAGCACCGCCGTATACGATATTCTTTCCGCCGCCGTCGGTTACGGTTGTAGTCCATTTAACCGTATCCTCGCCTTCGGTAAAGTTATCACCGAGGCTGTACTCTCTTAACGCGCCGAAAGGAATTCCCGTTTCGGTATTGCTGCTGACCGGCAAGCCGTCTTTATTTATTACAAACGTTACGCTGAAGCTGTTATAGCTCGAATCCTCTTCAATAATTCCGTTGATATCAGAAAGAAGATTTGCGGTTACCGTATCGAGAGCGGTTACAGCCTTACGTTTTAATACAGTACCCTCGGAAGCGCCGAGAAGTTCCGCATCGTCATCGGAAACAGTATGGTAAGCAGCTTCGTTAGCCGTAACTACAGCGCCGGACATGCCACCGGTTGAATCAGGCGAATACTTATCTGTATTTAATATTTCGGTATTAACAACCGAAACGGCTTTATCATAAACCTCATAAGCCTCAATAATACCGTCATTAATCTCTACTAACTGGTTGCATTTTGTATTCAGTGTATTATGAGCAGCAGTAAGGTCAGCCTGAACATCATCCTTCGCCGTATTAAGTTTAACGGCGTCCGAAAGAGCCGCATAATCGTTAACTACTTTTCTCGCCTGTGCAAAAGGAAGGTAAGAATCGTATGTATAATTCTCCGCAGACTTTGTATTATATACGCTGTCTGCCTTGGCGTCATTGTTAATCTGAGTAAAATCAGCGCGCTCCTGAAGTCCTGTATATGCTGAATCAAGAGCTTCAGAAAGCCTTGTAGCATCTGAGCCAGTAAGAGAGGAATATGAGAAGGTTTTAGCGCCTGTATTTACAACGGCGTCAAATCTATCAAGAACATTCTCAAAAGCTGTCTTAAATGTATTCCAAGAGCTTGTAGTCCATTTTGTATTACCTGCTTTGTATACATCTCTTGCCTTACCCTTGCCGTCATTCTGGTCCTCAGCGGTACGGAGCTTGTTCCAATCTGTCTGGTGGGTATCAGCTGTTGCTGAACTTGGGGCATCAAGAGTGCTGCAAACAGTATCAATTTTGTTACATAAACCTGTATAGTTGTTTGAGCTTGTAAAATATGAGTTAGGGTTAAACTCAATTGTGTCGAGATCACCCATAAATGCGGAATAACCGCCTTCGCGGTAGTTTCCGTTTACAGCATTCTCGGCAGTTTCAGTCCAAAGAGATTTCTTTGTATCGGTAGCCTTGTCAATTAATTTTTTGTAGTTTACAACTCTAATCGGTGTTGTAACATTTACAAGTTTTGATTCATCGTTCTCGGTTTTTACTTTAACAACAGACATCCAATATTTCACATCAAATGTAACATTATTAATTGTTGTAAGAGTATCAGAAGGTGTGTTCTTATATCTAAGATAATTCTTGTATGTATATTTCATCAAAGTTGAAACATCGTGTTTTGAATACTCGTAATACGTGTTTCCATACCAATGCTCTGCTTTTATGAATTTATCCCCGTTTGTGTTTGATGGATTCTGATCAACTTCAAGACAATTATCATTTTTTCCGATAGATGTTGACGAATTGTATCCTATCGGTTTACTCCTGTTTGTTGTATTCCAACCAAATTTTAATGCCTGCCAGTTAGCATAAGCTGTTTTGTCAGTTCCAGAAACAGTTGTATAACCATCCCATCTTTGAAACATTTCAAAATTCGATGTAGTATTATTACTGGAAGAGAGGAAAATATATTCAGGGTGAATATTATAATTATCCTCATAATCAGCCAAAGTAAGAGTTATAGGCATAACAGGTGAAGTTGTTCCGTCATATAAAAGAGTAGTTTGCGGCCAGTAATACCATGTTTTACAAGCATATGTAACACCCGCAGTGCTTGTTTTAATTTCCGGAGCAGAAGCAATATCAAAGCTCGTCTGAGAAGAACCGTCAGCCCAAAGTACATTCTTATATGTTCCGGAAGGAACAGTTGTACTACCAAACCTAGGCTGATAAGTACCTGTATATGCATTCCATTTTGTCATATTATGAGTAAAACCGGCGCCGTCAACAGTTGACTGAGTATTAAGAGAACCGTAATCAGCAACATCCTTTACGGCAAGCGCATAAACGTAATTCTCATACGAGCTTTTCATATTATAGCTCGGGTCTGAAAGATTGCTCAGCGCAGTTTCATAACCTGAAATGCTTGAATTCAGGTCTGTAAGAGAAAGTGCGTCAATAGTCCTTACTCCATCCGCTGCTGCGACCGTTACCGCGTTAAACGGAAGCGCGCTTATCATAAGAACAAGCGATAAGGCTATTGCCGTAAGTCTTTTAATACCTTTCATAAGTATTCACTCCAATAATATAGAAAACTGATGTAATTACTGATTTAATAAAATTACTCATTATTATTATATAAAGTTTAAACAACGGTTTCAATAAGGAATTGTAGAATTCGTCAAATTGTACAAAGCGATATAAAAAAAGGCATAAAAATTAAAAAATAATGTACGTATTTTGTGAAATACGTACATTATTTGAAGGTTGTTTTATCTATTTTGACGAATAAAGTTTGTTGAATATGAACAAATCGTGAACATCGGAGTTTCTACGCCACTATTATTTTAACTGCGTGCTTAAGAGTTTTTGCTTCGGCGTAGGTAAGACTTCCGCCGAATTCGCCGTCGAGGGTAAAATCGGTAGGCGTATCGAAATAAAATTTAATATCGTCACAATGCCTGATTGTGACAAGCGGGCTGTTAATAAAGTCCTTAGTTGCCATAGCCTTTATAAACGAGAGCGCTTCGCCTATGTTTTTGAACATTCTTACAAGCACAAGCTCGTGGAGTCCGTCGTCGAATTCAACGCCGATATTATGTAATACGGGCATACCGCCTACCCCGTAGGAATTAGTCGCTCCACCGACGAACCAGTCGTCCTCAAAGGTTTCTCCGTCAGCCTCAACCCTTGCGTGAAAGCCCTTCATATGGAAGAATTCCTTAACTATCGGAAGATAATACGCCGTTCTTCCTATCGCGTTTTTGAGCTTCTGGCTCGCGGTATATGAAGAAGAGGTAAAGTTACCGAAGGAAGCGATATATATAAAGTTTTCTCCGTTAAAACGGCCTATGTCAACGGGCTTCGGGTTTCCCTTTATTATATTTTCAACCGCCGCCATAACGTTGCCCCGCGGAATATTCATTGAGCGCGCAAAGTCGTTGGTTGAACCCATAGGAACGTAGCCTATCGGAGTATCAATACCCTTTTCAATAATCGCGGTTGCGGTTTCCTTAAGCGTTCCGTCTCCGCCTACGCAGGTAATAACGTCGAAGGATTCGGTTTCTTCACATAAAATATGATAAGCGTTTCTCTCCTTCTCGGTGAGAACGGTTTTTACTTCATAATCCGCTTCCTTAAAGCGTTTTTCCATATCGGGAAGATACTTCCCCGCCTTGCCTTTTCCCGAAATGGGATTAACAATCAAAAGCATTTTCTTCCTATTCTTATACGTCGTATTAAAAGTATATTAATATTGTACTCCTGAAATTTCAATAAGTCAAATAAATAAAAAATAAACCGAGAGGCTGAACCTCCCGGTTATTATTTCAATCAGTCTGAAATGTAAGGTAAAATAGCAATCTGACGAGCTCTCTTTATAGCTGTTGTGAGCTCTCTCTGATGCTTTGCGCAAGTTCCTGTTACGCGGCGGGGAAGAATCTTTGACCTTTCGGATACAAACTTTCTGAGTTTAGCTGCGTCCTTATAATCAATAGTTTCTACCTTGTCTGCGCAGAACTGACAAACCTTTCTTCTGCCCTTTCTCGGGCCCTTAACGTATGCCATGGTTTTCCTCCTTGGATAGGCACGCACTAATAAATCCGATACGGTTATCATTAGGCGATTTGCCCTTATATATTGTTAAAAATACTCGGAATACGCAAGTATTCCTGCGTTTTTTGCCGCATCTAAGACCAAATCGCCTTAATGATAACTGCAAAGCACTTAAAATGCAGTTAATTAAGATGAAATTTGGCGGCTTGAGATAGCGGCTTGGCTGGCGCCAAGCAAAATCGAAAACGCCGAAGTTCGCTTAAGTAACGCATTTTCAGCGTATTGGATTTGTTAGCGCGCGCCTATTAGAACGGTAAATCTTCTTCTTCATCAATAATCTCTTCAAAGTCGCTGTTATCCGCGCTCGAATAACTCGGAGCAGGCTGCTCAAACGCCTGCTGAGGAGCAGGAGCGGACGTTCCCGTTTCATTACGCGAGCCGCAGAAGCTTACGTTATTGGCAACGACTTCAACGGATTTTCTCTGATTTCCGTTTTTATCGGTATAGTTCTGAGTCTGAATTGAACCCTCAACCGCAATAAAATCGGCGGTCTGTCTCCAAGCTACGCAATCGATAAAATCAGTCTGTCTCTCAGCGCCTGCACGCTGATAATTTCTGTCGCAGGCAATCTGAAAACGAATAACCGATACGCCGCTCGGCGTGGAACGAAGCTCAGGGTCATAAGTGAGCCTTCCCATTAATGCTACAGTATTAATCATACTTATTCTCCTTTCGCTACGATAAGAGAACGAAGCACGCCGTCAGTAATGTTAATTACACGGTCGAGCTCAGCAGGGAACTGTTCATCACTCTGGAAATCTACAACAATGTAATAGCCCTCGGTCTCGTAATTGATGGGATATGCAAGCTTTTTCTTACCCCACTCATCAATTTCGCCTACCGTGCCATTAGCGGCAATAAGGTCTGTGAACTTAGTCTTAAGATTTTCGACAGCCTCGTCGCCCTTAGAAAGTGAGAAAACCATAACGATTTCGTAATTTCTTAATGCCATGTCAGCACCTCCTTCTGGTCTATTGGCGTGATTGCTTCCTCACGCAAGGAATAATATGTCTAAAAAGGCGAAACGCCTTTAAAGGCTTATGTATTATAACAGTATATAAATTATTTGTCAAGAAAAATCTTATATAAATCAACTGAGCCCGGGTATTACCGCGCTGCTTATTCCGAAGAAAACAAGAAGCGAGATAGCGTCGACAATAGTAGTAATAAACGGCGAGCTCATAACCGCGGGGTCAAAGCCGATCTTTTTAGCGAGCATAGGAAGCGAACAGCCTATGAACTTTGCAAAAACTATTTCAATAACAAGGGTTAAACAGATTGCAAGGTCAACGAGCAGCGTAATTTCATCGTTTTTGAAGAGCGTTTTGTCAACAACCCAGATTTTAATGAAATTGACCGCCGCAAGGCTGAGACCGCAGTAAAAGCCTACTCTGATTTCCTTCCAGATTACTCTGAAATAATCTCTGAAGCCGACCTCTCCGAGGGACATAGCGCGGATAATGGTAACGCTTGCCTGACCGCCCGAATTACCGCCCGTATCCATAAGCATGGGAATAAACGCAGTAAGGATTGTAAGGGCTTTCAGTTTTTCCTCGAAGCCCGTAATAATCGAGCCCGTAAAGGTCGCCGATACCATAAGCAGAAGCAGCCACGGAAAGCGGCTCTTCCACGTTTCAAATACCGAGGTTTTAAGATAGGTTTTCTCCGTCGGTAACATAGCGTTCATCTTCTGAATATCCTCGGTATTCTCCTCCTGGATAACGTCGAAGGCGTCGTCGACGGTAATAATTCCTACAAGTCTTTCCTCCATATCAACTACGGGGAGAGCGAGGAAGTCGTATTTCTGAAGCTGCTGAGCCGCAAGCTCCTGGTCGTCGAGGGTATTAACGTAAATTACGTTAGTCTCCATAAAATCCTCGATTATGTCGTCATAATCGTGGATAAGAAGTTCCTTAACCGTCGTTACGCCAAGAAGATGGCGCGATTCGTCGGTTACGTAACAGGTGTAAATCGTCTCTTTATCAACGCCCGTTCTTCTTATTCTCTTAAACGCGTCCTCAACCGTCATTCCCTTTTTCAGGTCAACGAATTCGGGCGTCATAATCGAGCCAGCGGAGTCGTCGGGATACTTGAGAAGCGCGTTGATTGAACGCCTTGTCTCGCTGTCGGTATTCTTTAAAATACGCTTAACGAGGGTGGCGGGCATTTCCTCAATAATATCAACCGCGTCGTCGATATAAAGCTCGTCGAGAACCTCTCTCAGCTCAGTATCCGATATCTTATGGATAAGCGACTCCTGAATATCGGGGTCAAGCTCAACGAAGGTATCCGCCGCGTCTTCCTTAGAGAGAAGGCGGAAGAAAAGAAGCCTCTGGTTATCGGGAAAATCCTCAAGAATTTCGGCAATATCCGCTGGGTTCAGTTCGCTTAAAATAAGCTTTATTTCGGAAAGCTCTCGTTTTTCGTAATGAGCCTCAATACTCTCAATAAGCTCTTCCCTGAGTTCTGTCATTTCCATAGATATTACCTCCTTCTTGTTTTATTGAGCAAAAAATTCCGTTTCCTCTTCGTCCTCAGCCTTAACGGAAATTCTCTTAGCCGCCGAAATCATAATCGAAACTAAAATAATTCCAAGCGCCGCGCCGATAATGACGATATAAAAAACAGGATTTCTGTAAATCAGCTCGTCCTCGGCAAGGGTTGTGAAATCCTCGGAGCTCATAAGCTCCCCGACCTCCTGAGTAGTTTTATCAACTCTCTTTACCGTAAATTTATAAACCCTCGTTTCGCCGTTTGATGCGGTTACGGTTACGGGTAACACGGGCTCCTGCTCGGGCGCTATTTCTATCTCGGCGGGAATACTGCAGTAGGCGCTGACGTCCTCCGTTATTCCCGAAAGCTTAAGCACCGTCATATCGCTCGGGATATAGAGTCTGTAATTAGTCGTTTTTCTCGTTATTTCGGGATAAACCTCAACGCATTTACCCGTAATGCCTTTAAGATAATTGTTTGAGCTGACATTATAGGTATCGGCGTTAGCGTAGTTGAATTTATAAATCGTGCTTCCGCTTTCAAACTCAAGAGTTGCGCATATGCCCGTCTGACGGTGGGCCTCGTCAACAATGTAGTTTATAAATAAATTCGCCTTGCCCTCAGTCTTAAAATCCTCAAGCGTCGGAGAGACCTCGGGATTTTCAAGAGTCAGCTCATACTCGTTAACGTACGGCAGAAACTCGCCCTCAATCCTCGCGTTTTTAAAAGAGATTGAGGATAAAACGGGTACGTTCTGAGCCTCCTGCTGAGTTTCGGCGTCGCCGTCCTGAGCAAAAGCCGAGGCGCAGAGTGAAAGCAGAAGAATACACAATAACAGTATTCTTATTACTTTTTTCATATAATCAACTCTTATTTTTCTTTGATGATATAGCCTTTAATCTTATTCTTTTTAAGCGCCTTGTTTATTGTATTCAAATCCTTTTCGGTCTTAATAAGATATATCTGGTCTGAATTCAGTTCAGGCAGCTTTTCAATCTCGTTTTTAATACCAGCGGCGTTGTACTCGCCGTCGGCTACGTTCCAGCCGTTAATTTCAGCCTCTACAGCCTCAACAAATACCGCGTCGCCCCCTACCTCTTTTTTAAGCTCGGCGCTTAACTTTTTAAAGCCGTCGTTATGCCCTTTTTTAATATTATCGGGAAGGTTTACCGAGGCGAGAGCGAAGGTACGAACGCCTAAATTATAGCTTTCTATTACTATATCCTTAAGGTATTTGACCGCGTCCTTACTGTCGGGGTTAAGATAGGTATTTCCCTTATTATCCGTATATACGTTTTTACCGTTTAAAAGCGCCATA
>CAMVRG010000038.1 GCA_947169815.1 uncultured Clostridia bacterium
CTCATCGTGCGCCACCTGATCCTGCCAGGATACTCGGAGAATACCAGAGGCGTGCTTCGCTGGTTTGCCGATGAATTCGCCGGCAGGCACGTCAAGCTGAGCCTTATGAGCCAGTATTTCCCGCCGGAGGACGCTGAAAAGCTCGGTCTTACAAACGGCGAAATCGTTTCCGTTGAAATTCCTACGGCAAACGAAAGAAATCTCGTTTTCGGCGACGTTGTAGTAAGAGTATCCGAAAAGTACGCCCTTGCTATGCATATTGATACCGACGAGGCTAACGCCGCGGGTATGGCTCCCAACACGATGGGAAGAATTATAAAGTAAATATTTAACGTAGGGGACGGTGCCCGCACCGTCCCTTTTAATTTTTCTATTGTACTATTTTGAAATATTTGTTATAATAAACTGAAAATATTTAGAAAAGGGGTTTTCTTTATGGCTAAGAAAAAGTCCGCGGCTGGCGACGTAATTACGGCTCCCGCGGAAAAGAAGTATATGAAGCCATCGGAGATAGTCACGTTCGGTATAGGTCTTTTCGGCGTAGCTCTTTTAACGGGCTGGATGCCTGACTATACTATGACCTTCTTCGCTGATTTCGCATTTAAGGGACAGGGCTTCGACCCTTCCAGGCTCTCGGCGGTAATTACCTCCGTATTCGGCGTTGCGGGCGTAGTCGGCGCCGTGTGTGAGCTTATTATCGGTATTCTCGTTGACAGAACGAGAACAAGCCTCGGCAAGGTTAAGCCGTGGGTAGGCTTCGGCGCAATCCCGCTTGCTATCGTTGCTATGCTTGTTTTTATGGCTCCGAATACAAGCTCCTTTACGGTTGCGACAATCTGGATGTTCGTAATCTATGCGCTTTATACCGCGGTTTCGTGTGCGGTTGAGTCGCCTGCTAACTGCTTCGGCGCTCTTTGCTCGCCGAATCCGAGCGAACGTTCAAGCGCTATCTCTATCGCCTCCTTCTTACGTTCGGTAGGTCAGTCGGGCGGTCAGGTAATTATTATCGTAGTTCCCGTAATAATGAAGGCGCTTATGGGCCAGCAGCAGTACAAAAACGCTGAGGGCCAGGGTATCGACCTTATTATCTCAACGGCTGTCTGCGCTCTCGGTATGATTATATTTGTAATGATATTCTTTGCAAATAACGAGGAGCGCGTTCCCTATACAACCGAAAAGGTTTCTCTTTTAGAGTCAATCAAGGTTGTATTTACGAATAAAAACTTACTTATGGTATCCCTTACGAAGTTCACGGGCTTCGGACGCGGCGTTTACGGTACGGTATCTCTTTATATCGCCGTTTATCTTCTCGGCTCAAAGGGCTTAAAGCTCGCGCTTATGCTTCCTATGGGTATCGGTACGGCGGTAGGTACGCTTCTCGTAAACTTTGTACTTAAGAAATTCTCAACGAAGAAAACCTATATTTTATTCTGCTGCTACGGCGCGTCGGCGCTCGCTATTCTTTTCTTCGTATCAAGAGGAATAGGCTTTAACAAGTCGCTTATAGTTCCGTTCCTTATTCTCAATTTCTTCTGCGGCATTCAGCACGGTAATACCAACGTAACGCCTAATATTATGATTGCCGACTGCGTTGACGAAATGGAATACAAGAGCGGAAAGCGCCAGGAGGGACTCGCCTACGCGGGCTACGGACTGATTTCAAAAATCGCCTCCGCCTGTACAAAGGGCTTCGCTCCGTTCCTTGTTTACACCTGGTCGGGCTATGAGTTCTCGAAGAGCGCTAACGTAGCCTACGCTACCCAGAGCGACGCGACTCTCAATAAGTTCCTCGCAATTTATACGATTATACCCGCTATCTTCGTTATTTTACAGTTCGTTCCTATTCTCTTCTATGATATGGTAGGCGAGAAGAAGGAAAGAATTACAGCCGCTCTTGCCGAAAGAAGAGCAGCGGCTGAGAATACCGTGGGCGGTACAGTTCAGGAGGTCATTGACTCGGTTGAGGAAACCGAAAGGGAAATGACCGACGATAATGTTGCAGAGTAAGGAGGGGTAAAAATGACTGAAAATAAAAAAGGCTTTAAAGCGGGCTTATACGCAGTTATTGTCGGCGTAGTTCTTGCAGTTGTTCTTACCGTTATGACAGTCTTTGCATTTACAACAAGATATACGGGCTTTAAGCCCGAGAAGGTAGCAAGGCAGTACGTCGATACGATAGTCCAGACGGGCGACGGCTACAATTCTTATAAAAATACGCTTTTATCTCAGAATAAAAAAGCTCAAGTACGGCGATTTTATCAGACGCGGTTATATGGCGGTTTATAAAAACGACGGTGAAGACGTAAAGCAGGCTGAGTTCGTAGGAACGGGCTCCGAGGAGGAGCAGAAGGCTATAGACAGCGTTTACAATACGATGTACGATTATTACGTACAGCTTGTAAATACTGTCGGCTGGGACGATTACGATACCTTCTTTAACAGCTATTTTGCAAAGCTCAAAGAGGTAAGACATCAGGTTTACGGCGACGATTTCCTCGACTATGAGTATATGTTCGGCGCTCTTGAAGCGAATGTTGCAGCCTACGGCGAAAGCCTTATGGGCGCTGAGGAAACGCTTGCAGCCGACGGAAAGACCGTGCTTAAAGAAGCGTTCGACGGAAAATATGCCGAGCTTTTCGGAAAGGACTATAAGCTCACCGCCGAGGTTACTGAATGTAAAGAGCTCAGCGAGGCTGACGCCAAGGCGTACGTTGACGGCTTTAAGGCAAGAATCGCCCCCGCCTCACAAGCAGATAAGTCAGAGCTTGCGGCTCTCGGTTTAACCGACGAGGAAGATATAAACAATTATACCGACGCTTTCGCAAAGCTTGACTGCTCGGAGTCAATCGGGAAGGTTGCCGAGGCGGTTGTTGACGTTAAGGACCAGAACGGAAAGGTAATAGTTCAGCAGAAGGTAAGCCTTGTTAAAATAGGTAACTGCTGGTACGTCGATAATACGAATATCGACACAAGCGCCCTTTATCTCGCAAAATAAAAAACTAAGCCGATGTGCTTATTGCACATCGGCATTTTTTATTTTCTCTTTATTGTGTTTATCATAATGTTTTCGATTTCCTCGCGGTTGAAGTCGGGGGTGAGCATCATAATCAAATCAGCGCAGCCGCCTACAAGGAAAGCAACCTTCGCTACCTCGTGGTAATTATCCTTGAGGTTAATATTATTATTCTTACAGATTACGTCTACGAATTTCGCTTTAAGCGATTTAATCGCTGAATCGTAGATAACCGTTTTCCTGAATCTCTTTACGTAAACAAGGTTTTCCTCGGTAGCGTCGAGTATCTTCTTTACGGTTTCCTCGGGGGCGACAGACATGGTTTTATAGTCAATGCTTTTTCCGAATTCAAGTACCTTGTCCGTAAATAAATCAAAGCATTTCTGAAAACAATCGTTAATGCTTTTGTAGTGAAGATAAAAGGTGCTTTTATTGATTCCCGCCTTTTCGCAAAGCTCAACTACAGTAATTTTATCAAGCTCTTTCTCGGCAGCGAGGTCAAACACAGCATTAAATACCGCAAGCCGCGTTTTGACTATTCTTTTATCCATAACTGTACCTCCTATTTTTTATATTTAATAAGGTATTCATACCACATAATTAAAAAGTTGTCAAGTTTTTTTATATTTATTAATTCGTGATTTTCCATTATTTTTTAAAAACAGAATATTAAATAAAAAAATATTGTATTACTAACTGAAATATTGTATAATTAATAATTAGATTAAAAGATGACGGAGGTGTATTTTATGCCTAAATGCTGGCTTGACGGTAAAACCGCGATAGTAACGGGAGCTTCCGGAGGCATGGGAGCGGGAATAGCCGCTACGCTTATAAAAAAACACGGCTGCAGGGTAATAGGCGTTGCGAGAAGCGAGCCTAAAATGCAGAAATTTGTTGAGGAGCTTGGCGACGAATACAGGGAGCAGTTTTCATATAAGCTCTTTGACGTATCGCAGAGAGAGAACTGGGAAGGCTTTGCAAAGGAGCTTGAAGAGGAGGGAATAAAGCCCGATATTTTAATCAATAACGCGGGTATTCTCCCTAAATTCAAGCGCTTTGATAAATATTCATACGACGAGATATTCAAGACGATGGATATAAACTTTTATTCGTGTATCTATTCAACAAAAACGCTTTTACCCGTTTTACTTGAATCGGATTCGCCCGCAATAATTAATATTGACTCCTCGGCGGCGCTTATGACTCTTGCGGGAACATCTATGTATTCCGCGTCAAAGGCGGCTCTCAAGGGCTTTACCGAGGCGCTCAGGGTTGAATTTGAGGATAAGATGTACGTATCGCTCGTTTGCCCAGGCTTTACCAAGACCGATATATTCAGAAATCAGGGTAAAAAGGGCGAGGACAAGAGCGATAAGATAATGAATATGATTTCTACCGACTGCGATAAAATGGTAAAAATGATTATGCGCGGTATCGAGTACAAATATCCGATGCAGGTAAGGGGCTTTGATGCAATGGCTATGTGGAGTTTTGACAGGTTTATGCCCGTATGGGGCTCAAAATTCTTCAGCGCGGATATGAAACTCGCCAACGTAGAGCTCTTTAAAGAGGTATTTGAGGATTAAAAACAAGGCTTAAGCCTTATTTAAACGGAGGAAAATTTATGGAAAATGTAACTGACATCACGAAGCAGAAATATCTGAGCGTAAAAGAGATAATCGCTTACTCACTCGGTCTTTTCGGCTTCCAGGCAATCGTAGGGCTTTTAAACTCCTACCAGGCTGAGTTCGACGGCTCGATTCTCGGCGTGGACATCGGTCTTGTCGGAATTCTTATTCTTATCGCAAAAATCGTATCGGCTGTCGCCGACCCGATAGTAGGCGGTATGGTTGAACGTTCAAAGAGCAAGTTCGGCAAGTTTAAGTCAATGATTATCTATTCAATCGCTCCGCTTCTCGTTATGAGCGCGGTTGTATTCATCGACGTTCCGTTCAAGGAAAACAAGATGGTAACTTATATCTGGATATTCGTTACGTATCTTATCTGGTCTATTGCTATGACTATGGGCGACGTTCCGTCCCAGGGTATCGCCGCGGCGCTTACTCCGAACCCGACGGAGAGAACTAACGTCGTATCCATTTCAAATACGGCTAAGCAGATAGGCTTTTCAGCCTGCGTAGTTATCGTTCCCATAGTTTGCCTTATTATCCCGAGCGGCTCTAAGGTATTCGTTAAGAAGGGCGAAATTGATAACCCGATGATTGCTTCCGAGTATTTCTGGGTTGCCGTTCTTACAGCGGTTCTCGGCTGTCTTCTCTTCGCTCTTATTCCTATGATTAACAAGGAAAGAGTAGTAACAGAATCGAGCGAAAAGGTAACCGCTAAGGATATGCTCGCGGCGCTTAAGGGCAATAAGCCGTTAATGCTCGTTATCGTTTCTTATTTCCTCGGCTTCGGCCGTCAGATGGCTATGGGTATTCAGGTTCAGGCGGCTAACGTTCTTTTAGGCTCTCAGAACCTCGTAGCCGTTCTCGGTATCGTTACCGCAATCGGCTCAATGATAAGTATGGCTATTTGTCCCGTTCTTATTAAAAAGCTCGACGAGAAAAAGGTTTACCTCATTATGTCGGTTTACGGCTTTGCCGCTTCCGTTTTCTCGTTTGTAATCGGTCACTTCTGGTTCAGAAGCCCCGAAAATATGTTCCTTACGGTTCTCTTCTATGCGTCCCTCTTCCTTATCGGCTTACAGTTCGGTGCGGTAACGCTTATGCCTATGATTATGACGGCTGACTGCGTTGACTACTATGAGTATGAAACGGGAAAGAGAATTGAGGGCGCGGCTTATTCAATTCTTACCCTTACAATTAAGGTCTGCCTTGCTCTGGGCGTAGCGCTCGGTCTTGTATTCGTAGGCGTTTCGGGCTATTCCGATACCCTTAAAGAGATTGACGCGGGAACGGTTGCGGGCTTTGACGTAAAGACGAAGGATATTATCTTCTTTGCATATACCGTAATGCCCGGTATCCTCGCTCTTCTTTCAACTATTCCTATGTTTAAGTATGACATAGTAGGCGAAAAGAAGGCTGAAATCTCAAAGGCACTCGCCGAGAGAAGAGGAACAACAGAAGAATAAACGAACAGTAAACAAAGGCGGGAGGGCGTTTGCCCTCCCGATATGAGAATATGAAAAAAATACCCGATAAACTTAAAGAGATAATTGTATACGTTTTTTACGGCGTTCTGGCTACTATTATAAGCTGGGGCTCTTACGCCGTGTTTGAAAAGTATCTTCATCTTGGAATTATTCCTTCAAATACTCTGAGCTGGACGCTCGCTATGATATTTGCGTTTTTTACGAACAAGCTCAGGGTTTTTAAATCGAAGAGTTTTGAGCCTAAGCTCGTGGCGAGGGAATTCATATCCTTCGCAGCCTCAAGAGGCGTAACGGGCGCAATAGAGCTTATCGGTGTACCCCTGCTTGCCAACGCAGGCTTTGATAAGCCGTTTTACAGCCTCGTCCATACCTTTAACCTTGAGGGTATAGGCGTTTTGCTTACTAACGGCATTTACTCCAAGATTTCAATTTCGGTAATAATTGTAATTCTTAATTATGTTTTTTCTAAGCTTATAGTTTTCAGAAAGGCAAAAAGCGATAACTCAGATGAAAAGCAGGATTAAAACGGCTGTCGGCTCTTATAGTGAAAAAATAAAGCCGTATATTCAGAAATTCATATGGCTTATTATGGCGTCGGTATCCTCGCTGGCGCTTTACGTTGACAGCGCTAAATACAACCTCCCCGATAAATATAAGGATATTCTTATATCGAAATGGCTTATAGGAAGGCTGTATTTTCATATTAAACACGCGGTAAGAGGCATTGACATTTTTTCAGTGCTTTTTATAGGCGTGTTTTATTTCCTTTTATCGAAGGCTCCGAAATATAAGGGAAGCAGGACTGAAAAAGTTGTTGCCGCCCTGATTTCGGGAGTTATTCCGTTTATGCTTATTCTCTGTAAAAGCTATAATAAAAAGGGAAGCTGGAACTATTTTCTTGGCAGCGAGGGCGCCCCTCTCCTAACCTTAATCAAGGTAATCGGCTGGGGGATAATTATTTATACTCTCTTTGCGATTGTATCAAATTATAAATTCAGCCTTACCTCGCGGCACTATCTTTTAAAGCCGTTTTCAATGAAGAGGGAATTGTTATGGTATACGGTTCTGTTTCTCATTTTCTGGGCTCCGTATATGCTACTTTTATATCCCGGCTGCTTTACTCCCGACGCCAAGGACGAGATAGCCCAGCTTACGGGCAAATACGTTAACGCGTGGTCGGCGAGGGCGATAGTTCTCAGCGACGAGGGTTTTCTTATTAACACCCACCACCCCGTATTCTATACCGAGGCGCTTAATATCACTATAAAAATCGGAAAGCTAATTGGCTCGTACGCCCTGGCGTTTGAGGGGCTCTGTCTCGTTCAGGCGCTCGCGCTTGCGCTCTGTCTCGCGTACGCGGTAGCGGTTATGAAAAAGCACGGCGCAAGACAGAGGGTTATTATGCTCTCGGCGGCATTTTTTGCAATAAATCCGCTGTTTCCGATTTACGCAATGACGGTAGTAAAGGATACGTTTTTCTGCGCGCTGTTCGTTCTTGTAACTGTTCTTACATACGAGCTTCTTACAGCTGAAAGAATATCGCGTATAAGACTTATTTCATATTTCGCGGCTGTATTTGTATTTATAATGACGAGAAATAACGGCGTATATATTATGGCGCTCGTTCTTATTGCCGCAGCGCTCGTAAGCCTCAGGGATAAAAAGCGAGTTTTAAAAATCGGATCCGCGATTATAACCGCCGTGCTTATTTTCCAGATTGGCGTTGTCGGAGTAATCTATCCCGCGCTCGGCATCTCGAAGGGAAGCAGCAGGGAATTCCTCTCCGTACCCTTCCAGCAGACGGCAAGATACGTTCACGAATACCGCGATGACGTATCCGAAGAGGAGGAAAAGGCTATTCTCGGCGTTCTTAACGGAAATCTTGACGAGATAGGCAAGAGCTACGATAAGGAAATTGCCGATTCGGTTAAATCGCAGTATTGTAAGTATGCGACGGGCGACGACGTAAAGGCGTATATAAAGGCGTGGCTTACGGGGCTTAAAAAGCACCCCGATTCGTATATTCAGGCGTTTTTAAATCTTCATTACGGCTGGTTCTCGTTTGAGGGAAATAAACAGATAGCCTATTCAAAAATAAGCGATAAGCATATTGACACGCTCCTTGACGGCTTTGATAATTATATGGGTAAGGAGATTTTCAGAGACCTTGTAAACTACGGACTCGACGCGCTTATGAAATTCCCGCTAACCGCGGCGTTTCTTGAAATGGCGACTTATTCGTGGCTCTACGTTCTTCTTATCATATATGCAATTAAGGAAAAGCGGTTTAAAGCGCTCGCGGCGGCTGGCGCGGTATACTTTAACTATCTTATCTGCTTCGCAGGTCCCGTAGCGTATATGCGCTACGCCGTGCCTATGGCGTGCGCGCTCCCGTTTGTTGCGTTCACAATTCTTAAAAACGACGGTAAACCGATTATTACGGAGAAAAATAATGGATAAAATTGCAGTTTTAATACCTTGCTATAACGAGGCAAAGACAATTGAAAAGGTTGTACGCGACTTCAGGCAGGCTCTGCCCGAGGCGGTTATCTACGTCTACGATAATAATTCAACCGACTCAACCCCCGAAATTGCCGAAAAGGCTGGCGCGGTAGTGAGACACGAATATAAGCAGGGCAAGGGTAACGTTATCCGCCGTATGTTCAGGGAAATTGACGCGCTTTGCTATATTATGGCTGACGGCGACGATACCTATCCCGCCGATTACGCAAGGGAAATGTGTAACAAGGTACTTGAAAAGGGCGCGGATATGGTAGTAGGGGACAGGCTCTCCTCAACCTACTACGACGAAAATAAAAGACCGTTCCACAATTTCGGAAACGACCTCGTTAAAAAGAGCATCAACTTTATTTTCAAGAGCGATATTAAGGATATAATGACGGGATACAGGGCGTTCAGCTATGAGTTTGTAAAGACCTATCCCGTGCTTTCGCGCGGCTTTGAGATTGAAACGGAAATGTCTATCCACGCGATTGATAAGAATATGTACGTTGAAAACGTCGAGGTTGAATACCGCGACCGCCCCGAGGGAAGCGAGTCCAAGCTCAACACCTTCTCGGACGGCTTTAAGGTAATTAAAACTATTATAAGACTTTTCAGGGATTATAAGCCCTTCGCGTTTTTCTCAGTAATAAGCTCTGTGCTTTTTATACTCGCGCTGATTTTCTTTATACCCGTTCTTATTGATTACTTTAAAACGGGGCTCGTCGCTAAATTCCCGACTCTTATCGTCTGCGGCTTCGTCGTTATGGCGTCTATCCAGTCGATGTTCTCGGGGCTCACTCTCGAAAGCCTGAGACGAAAGAGCAAGCAGGACTTTGAAATGAAGCTCATTCAGGCAAATAATGATAAGAAAATAAAGAGTTAAGAATTAGGGAAAATAAAAAACCGCTGTTTCCAGCGGTTTTTTTATTTTAGTCTTTGAGGAGCGCTTTATACATTTTAATATATTCGTTTGCGCTCTTGCCCCAGGACATATCACATTCGAGCGCGCGCTTAACGAGGATTTTCCAGCCGTCCTTGTTGTTATACGCCTCGATACCTCTGTAAATCGCGCCGAGCATATCGTATGCGTCGTAGCTCTTGAAGGTAAAGCCGTTGCCCTCGCCGTCGCCGCTGTCGGTAATCGAGTCCTTAAGACCGCCCGTTTCGCGTACAATCGGAAGGGTTCCGTAGCGGAGCGCTACCATCTGTGCAAGACCGCAGGGCTCGCTCTTACTCGGCATTAAGAATAAGTCGGCGCCCGCGTAAATCTTTCTTGCAAGCTCGGGAACGAAGCCGATACAGATTCCTACCTTGTCTGGATACTTGTCGTGCAGCTCTCTGAAATAGCTTTCATACTGCCACTCGCCCGAGCCGAGAACGACGTACTGAACGTCTCTTTCCCAGAGGCTCTTTTCAAGCACCTCTTTAATAAGGTCGAAGCCCTTATGACCTGCAAGACGGGATACGATACCGATAAGCGGAACGTCCTCTCTTACCGCCATTCCCATCTGCTCCTGAAGCGCCTTCTTGTTCTTTGCCTTTGCTTTTGTGAAGTTCTTTGCGCTGTAATTCGCGGCTATGTTCTTATCGGTTTCCGGGTTGTAGTTATCCGTGTCAATACCGTTTAATATACCGCAGAGCTTCCAGCTTCTCTGATTGAGTATCGGGTCAAGACCGTGAGAGAACCACGGGTCAAGAATTTCCTTGGCGTAGGTCGGGGATACGGTTGTAACCTTGTTGGCGCATTCGATACCCGCCTTCATAAAGTTTACGAGCCCGTCGTACTGAATAAGGCTGTAATTTTCCTCGCCTATTCCGAGAACGTCGCCGAGAAGCTCGTTTCCGTACTTGCCCTGATACTGAATATTATGAATTGTAAATACGGTTTTTATATTTTCAAAGCCCGGCTGATTTGCGTAGTAACAGGTGTAGTAAAGCGGCGTCAGCGCGCTCTGCCAGTCGTTACAGTGAATAATATCGGGCTTCCAGTCAAGGTGGGGGATAATTTCAAGCACGGCTCTTGCGAAAAACGCAAAGCGCTCCGCGTCGTCGTAGTGACCGTAGATTCCGTCACGCTTGAAATAATACTGATTGTCAAGAAAATAATAGATTACTCCGTTATGCTTTGCTTCAAAAATTCCGCAGTACTGACGTCTCCACGAAACGGGAACGGAAATAGACGTAATAAATTTCATCTTATCCTTGTATTCCTGCTTTATCGAATCGTAAAGCGGCATAACCACGCGGCAGCCGATAAGACGCTTTCTCAGCGCGGCGGGAAGCGAGCCCGCAACGTCGCCGAGTCCGCCCGACGCCATAAAGGGGAGTGCCTCGGAGGCAACATATAATACCTTCATACTTTGTTCTCCTGTTAAATTCTTGTATCCTTGGAAAGACTTACGGGGAAGTTTTCGGCTCCCGAAAGCTCAACGCCGGATTTAATGTTTACGTTCTTGTCGGCGATAATGCAGTTAACCTTCGTGCCCTCGCCGATTACGGTATCCTGCATAAGAATTGAATTCTTTACTACCGCGTCCTTTTCAATTTTTACGCCCTTGAAGATAATACAGTTTTCAACCGTACCCTTAATCTCACAGCCGTCGGCGATAAGAGAGTTCTTGATAACCGCCTCGGTACCGTAGAGCGAGGGCATATCGTCGCGCTCCTTGGTGTAAATAGGTCTTTCGGGCGCAAAGAGCTTTTTCTTATTCTCTCTTTCAAGAAGCGACATTGAAATATCGTAGTAGCTCTGTACGCTGTCGATAGTACCTACGAAGCAGTCCGTAGCGTCGTATGCGTAAGCCATACCGCTGTTTATACAGTTCATAAGAATACTTCTCTGGAACGAAACCTCGTTCTTAGAATGAGCGGTTGTGATAAGAGTCTGAAGAAGATATTTCTTAATAAGGATAATGTTACAGGAATAAAATACCTCGCCGTCGCCCGCCGTGTCGATTGACGCGTCAAGGATTTTTCCGTTTTCGTCAACCTCGTCAAAAACGAGAAGGGAGCGCATATTCTTCGGGAGCTTACCCTTAACGCCTACAACCGTAATTGCGGCGCCGCTGTTTTCGTGAGCCTCGAAGAGCTTTTCGTAGTCGAGGTTCATTATGCTGTAACAGTCGGTCATAAGGACGTATTCCTGATTGCTCTGGTCAAGAAAGCCCATATTTCCGTAAATTGCGTCAATTCTGTTTCCCCACATCGTAGTTGAGTTAAGGGAATACGGGGGAAGAAGATAGAGACCGTCGGTCTTTCTTGATAAATCCCATGGCTTGCCCGTTCCGACGTGGTCCATAAGCGAATTGAAGTTTGCGTTTGTAACTACGCCTATTTTTGTAATTCCGCTTTCTACCATATTTGAAAGAGGAAAGTCGATAAGACGGTAACGCGAACAGAAGGGAACCGAGCCCATAGTTCTCATATTCGTAAGGGTTTCGAGCGCCTCCTCGTGAACGTTAGCGAATATCATTCCGAGTACGTTTTTTCCGTTCATGCTTATACCTCCTCTCCTGATGCTATCATATCCTTGGGTGCGATTTTAGTGCCCGTTTTAATTGTTGCCCCTGAGCCGATAACCGCAACGCCCCATTCAGCGGGGTTATCAAGATTTTCAGGTGTTTCGCCGACCTGCGCGCCCGCTTCAATAACCGCGTCCTCGGCGATAATTGAGTAGTAAACCTTAGCACCCTTTCCGATTTTAGCGCCCGGCATAATTACCGAATACTTAACCTCGGCGTCCTCTTCGATAACAACGTCGGGGGATACGACGGAATAGTCAATCTTTCCGTCAATATCGCAGCCCTCGCCGACGGAGGAGTTTTCAACTACCGCGCTTTTTCCGAAATATGTAGGGGGAGCCATAGGATTACGGGAATATATCTTCCACGTTTTGTCGCTTAAATCGAGGTCTACGTTCGGGTTGATAATATCGAGATTAGCCTCCCAGAGCGAGTCGATAGTTCCGACGTCCTTCCAGTAGCCCCTGAAGGGAAAGGCGAACATTCTCTGATTGTCAGCGAGCATAGAGGGAATAATGTTCTTGCCGAAATCGTTTGAGGAATTCGGGTCTGCCTCGTCCTCGGTAAGATATTTTTTCAGCTTGTCCCAGGAGAAAACGTATACGCCCATAGACGCCTTGTTTGATTTAGGCTCGGCAGGTTTCTCGGCAAATTCGTAAATCTTGTCGTTTTCGTCGGTTGCGAGAATACCGAAACGCGAAGCCTCCTCCCACGGAACCTCAAGAACCGCTATCGTACAGTCAGCGTTATTCTTCTTGTGGAAATCAATCATCTTAGCGTAATTCATCTTGTAAATATGGTCGCCCGAAAGAATTACAACGTATTCGGGGTCGTATTTTTCGATGAAAGCAATATTCTGATAAATAGCGTTTGCCGTGCCCTTATACCATTCTGCTCCACCGATAGCCTCGTAGGGCGAAAGAACGTGAACGCCGCCGTTGATTCTGTCTAAATCCCAGGGCTGCCCGTTTCCGAGATAGTCGTTTAAAACGAGCGGCTGATACTGAGTGAGAACGCCTACGGTGTAAATACCGCTGTTAACGCAGTTTGAAAGCGGAAAGTCGATTATACGGTAGTTTCCGCCGTAGGGTACCGCAGGCTTTGCGATGCTTTTTGTAAGCACTCCGAGACGGCTTCCCTGACCGCCTGCAAGAAGCATGGCAACAACATCTGTCTTATGTGTCATATTATTTCCTCCGTAAATTATTTTTTATTCTTTTTATCGTCGTCGGTCTTTTTTAAGTACAGCGCGGATAAGCCGTGAAGCCTGATATCTATGTGCTGAGGAAGACCGTGAATAGGCTCGTCAACTGTTTTATAAGTACCCGAAAGTCTCGGTTTATCTCCGCCGAAACGCGAAAGCGAGGTGTCAAGAACTACCTTGTATCTGCCCTTTTCGGGTACGCCGATTTTGTAGGACTCAAAGCTGTTCGGCGTCCAGTTGAATACGGCGATAATTTCCTCGCCCTTTTTATTCTTACGCCTGAACGCAATTACGCTGTTGCAGTTATCCTCGGATGAAATCCACTCAAAGCCGTCCCAGGAATAGTCGATTTCCCAAAGCTCGCTGTGGTCTTTATAGAACCTGTTGAGCGTTTTTGTAAATTCCTGAAGCTGTCTGTGCTTATCGTAGCCGAGAAGAAGCCAGTCAAGTCCCTGCTTGTAATTCCATTCAATGAACTGACCGAACTCGCTTCCCATAAAGAGAAGCTTCTTTCCCGGGTGAGCGAACATATACGCGAGGAAAAGCCTCATTCCGTCGAACTTCATATCGTATTCGCCGGGCATTTTATTAATGAGAGAGCATTTTCCGTGTACGACCTCATCGTGGCTTATCGGAAGAATAAAGTTTTCCGAGAAGGCGTAGAAAAAGCTGAAGGTTATACAGTTATGGTTCCCCTTTCTGAAAAGCGGGTCGAGCGAGGTGTAGCGGAGCATATCGTTCATCCAGCCCCTATTCCACTTGAAATTGAAGCT
>CAMVRG010000039.1 GCA_947169815.1 uncultured Clostridia bacterium
GCCCCTGAGCCCCGATTCAAGCGCAAGAACGGCTGAAAGCGGAAGCCTTACCGCCCACATACTCACAAGGTTCATTATACTCGGAACGAGGGTGTCGCCCATTCCGCGGAATACGCCTAAAACAACTATTGAAGCGGCGAACATCGGCTCGGCAAACACCTCAATTCTCAGTACCTGAGAGCCAAGGAGCCTTATCTCCTCAACGGGGGTAAGCAGCCCCATAACATGCGGAGCGAGGGCGAACATAAGAAGCCCCGTAACGCCCATAATAAGCATACCGAAAAGCGTTGTAATCCAGCCAAGGCGCGCCGTAAGGTCGAGCCGCTTTGCGCCTATGCTCTGACCTATCATTGTAGTAGCCGCCGTGCCTATTCCGTAGCCCGGCATATAACACAGGCTTTCGGCGGTTACAGCGAGCGAATTCGCCGCAACGGAAACCGCGCCGAGCGGCGCGATAATCTTTGTTGAGACAATATATGCGCTGCACAGAACCGTCTGTTCAAAGCCTACGGGAAGCGAAATTTTAAACGCTTTTTTTATTTCCTCAGCGCACAGCTTATGCCTTTCATTTTTACGTATATGAAGCGCGGGAGATTTAATAAACAGAAAACAGAACATCGGGATTGCGATTGTAACCTCGCTGAGCCCCGTACCTATTGCCGCGCCCGTAACGCCCATACCGAATTTGTAGATAAAAAGGTAGTTATAGCCTACGTTGAAAACGCACATAAGCGATTCAAGAATACCCGGCGTTTTCATATTTCCGCTGCTCTGAAGCATAGCTACCGAAAGCTCATTGAACATCTGAAACGGCAAAAAGAGCGAAAAAACAAGAAAGTACATTGACGCGTCTTTTAATATAGCAGTATCGCCCCCGAGCCACGCGGGTAAAAAAGAATGTACTCCTACCCCCGCAAGCGAAAGCAACGCGGAAAAGCTGAGCCCGAAAATGAAGCCCTGTTTCATAATCCGCCTTGCGCCGTATTCGTCGCCGCCGCCGATTTTTTGCGCAGACTGTACCGAGAAGCCCATTGCCGCCGCCTGACACAGTCCGCCGAAAAGCCAGGTGCTCGACGCAACAAGCCCGACTGAAGCCGTAGCGTTTCCGCCGAGACGTCCGACCATAGCGGCGTCTATGTATTCAAGTATTATAAACGAAAGTCTTGCGAGTATCGTAGGTATACTCAGCCTGACCGTCATAGAGAGAAGGCTGAGAGTGTTCAGTTCACAGCCGTCCCTCATCATTTTCAGATAGTCTTTTTTCAAGTTTTTATTCCGTGAGTTCTATTTTTTTAGTCTGGAAACGGTTACCCGTCTGTTCAATTCTCTTACCGTTTTTACCGTTATTATTATGGGTAATAAAATTATCCTTATCGTTAATATTCCAGACGAGTTTTGAGTTGAAATACCAGAGCTTTTCCTTAAAGTTCTTTTTAAACGTAAACTCTCTGTTATTTTCAATCTCGTCGATAAGCGGAGTAACGAGGCGCGATTTAGTCTTTTCAATCTCCGTTACGGCGAGAATAACAATATCGCTGTTTTCGGGAAGAGTCGTTGTTTTATCAATTACTTTTATCCAGAAATACAGTCCCTTTGCGTACTGAGTATTTCCGTTTTCGTCAAGACAGTGGGTAAACTCATAGCCGAGCCTTCCCTCTTTAATATAAGCGGTCTCTTTAAAATCGTATAAATCCCAGCGGGCGTAAGCCTCGTAGGCGTTATTTACGAATTCGTTATCCTTAAAGTTAGTACAGAGAAGCGCAAGACGTTTTCCCTCTTTAACCTCAAGAGTCTGTCCGTCGGCGGTCATAGCCTTATCGCCGAGCTTAAACTTAATACCGCTTACCGTGATTTCATCTCTTCTGAGAGTTTCGGGAATATAAGCCGTATCGGCGTTTTCCTCTATCTTCTTAGGAGTAGTAACGGGCTTTCTCGCCATGATTTCGCTCTTTTTAAGTGTAAAGGCAAAAGACTTTACTTCGTAAGGCTTAAAGTCGCATACAATCTTTCCGTCCTCAACAACGGCGTCGTTTCTGTATTCCTCACTCGCCCAGATTTCATACGCGCTTTCAATACCTTCGCCAAGCGTAAAGGTAAATCCCTTTACATCTTTTCCCGTTCCCTCGTTAAAGCGTACCACGAGCTCGTCGCTGTCTGCGTGGTGCTTTTTCTTTATGCAGCGAACGATAACGTCGTTAGTGCTGACATTACCGAAGGAGTAATTACTGCCGAGGACGCCCTTATGCTTTTTAAGGGTGACGGCTGTAAGCGGATATGTAAAAAGCTTAGCCTGAAGCTGAGTTTCGGCGCCCGCCTTTCCGCTGTGCGAGAAAATAGCGTACGAATAAAGGTTAAGACCTAAATCCATCATTGACTGCATTGAGTCGATTCTGTAATTCTTCTTAGGGGTATGAAGCGCGGTAAGACGAAGCGTACTGTCGTCGAACTTATCCCAGCCGTGCTTGCACTCGCTGATAACCGATATGCCGAACTCTCCGCTCTTATCGGTAATATCAGCCCATTTCTGAGCGGGAACCTCGAAGAGCTTTTCGGTCATATTCTCTCTTTCAATAACGCCGAGACCGAGGTCGAAAGTCGCCTTTTCGTTTTCGGCGGTAAATGAAAATCTGTGCTTGGCAAGAGTTCTCATGCTCTGCCACTCAATCTCGTTATAAACCTCAACGTAGTCGCAACCGTCGGTTAAGCAGATATATGATTTAAACTCGCTCTTTCCGTCCTTCTGAATAACCTCAAAGCTTGCGCGGGCGGGGCCTCTTTCAACTATCTTAAAGGATATGAGCTCGGGAGTTCTGTCGGGCTCTTTATTCGCCTCTTCATAGTTCATTTCCCACGCTGGCCAGTCCTTAGAGCCCGTATAGTTAAACAGTCCGAGAACGACGGGCTTTTTAAGAAGCTCGGTATCGCCGTTTTCCTTATCAATAATCGAGGAGATATTGCCCGCTCTGTTTAAGGTTACAACGTATTTCTGATTTTCAATTTTAGTATCGTCAATTTTTACGCCTGATTTAACCTTAGGAGGCTGTTTACTCGTTCTTACGTCGTAAACGCGCATTCCGAGGGGCTCAAGCTCGGCTATAAAGAGGATTTCCTTAACGCCGTCAACGTCGCTTATAATCTGGGACGGAACCTCGTGAGAGGTATCGTCAAATACTCTGATATGGGGTAAATCCATTTTACTGAGCTTAATTCTTACCGCGCTTTTACGCCTTGCTTCAACGGGATTGGTTACCATAACGGGAACTCCCGCGCAGAAGCCCGATTCCATAAGCTGGGTAAGCGGAGAAAGAGAAGCCTCGATTTCTCCCTCAAGCTGATTTATACTCATAGCGTAATCGTTCCAGCTTCTTCTGTACGCTCTCTGTACCGAGGTTCCCGGAATATCGTCGTGGAACTGGTGGGCAATCGCGCGCTTCCAGCATTTTTCGATTACCTCCTCGTTATAGTCCGACGCGCCGAAGAAGGAGCTCATTACTCCGTAGCGCTCAGCCATATCGGCAAGCTCCTGGCATTTGGAGTTCCAGCGTTTTCCGATAGCGCGCGAGGTGTAGCCGCCTACGCCGTGGTTCTGCATAACAAGCTCGTTTTTCCATTCGGGGAGCTTATCCTTAACCTCGTCGGGAAGCTCTGTTTCAATATCCCTGTATATACGGTCAGCAGAAGCCTCGATAACCTCGATATCGCTTTCGGCGTTTTTAGCGACCTCGCCCTCGGCGAATTCTACGGTTTTCTCGAGCGGAGAGCCTCCTCTGTCGCCGATTCCGTGGAAAACATACGTCCAGTCAAGGCCGTACTTTTCGTTTTCCTTAAGCTTATTCTGAACAAAATCCCAGTCGCGGAGCTGAGAAAAGGTAAAGTTATACGAACCCGGATTAAGAGATGCATAAATATAGTTTCCGTCTACGCCGTACCACTTTCCGATATCAAACGGGCTTCCGTAAGCGCAGCCCCACGGAAGCTTCTGGGTAGTAAAGCCGTTTAAGTGGGCGTGGTGCGCGATACTCGGGAGCGCCCAGCCGAAGCCGAAGCAGTCGGGCAGGTAAATATCGCAGGAGCGCTTATTGAATTTTTCGTCAAAATATGAGTTTCCGATAAGAATATTTCTGAAAAGCGCCTCGGGCGACGGAGTATTTACGTCGCCGTTTTCAAAGGCTGAGCCCGTAACGTTCCATCTTCCGTCCTTAATATAGCCCTTAAGCTCCTCAAAAAGCTCGGGGTAATACTCCTCCATAAGCTCATATCTGTATGAGCCCTCGAAGGAAAAAACATAATTCGGATACTTTTTAAGAAGCGCAAAGTTTTCAACAAGCGTATTGTAAATATACTTGCTCGCAGTTGTTTCAAAATCCCACGACCATATTGTATCAAGGTGTGAGGTTGCAACCGTATAAATTCTCTTTTTCATATTCTACCTCCGCGACAGATATAATAATTATATTATATATTTTTTCGACATTATAATCAATAAAAAAATGCCGTAAAAACGGCATTTATACAAACGAGATTGTGTAGGCTATGAGCATCTGGGCTGCATAGTAGGTAAAAAGAGTTAAGTATCTTATTTTCAGCGAGCCGAAGCGCTCTCTGTCCGAGAACTTCATACCGAGAGAAGCGTCTGAAATCATAAAGAAAACAGGGCCGATAAAGAGTACCGCCTGCTGCGCTGTATGTCCGCCGAAGGCGCCCAGGGCAAGCGAAATTGAAAACGAAGCCATAGAGGCAAGACCGAGCGAATAGATAATAAAAGGCACGAGAAGCTTTTTAAGCTTAACCTTCGCGGCGGTTTTTACCGATATCGTTATCGCCGCTATTATACACATTGAAATTGCATATACAACGGGGTTAAACGCGTCCCTTCCGAGCATAGCCTTAATAAACGCAACGATATATAGTATATGCCCCGCAAGAAATGCCGCGGCTCCGATAACGGTTGTAATAATCATATTGCGCTGCTCGTACTGGTTTTTCTTTATAAACGGGTCGAAGGAAAGAAGCGCGTCGCCGACCATTCCGCATACGAGCCCGATAACGATAAGCTTTCCGTACTGACTCTCGCTCGAATTAAGATACAGATATATTCCATACAAAACAAATATTCCCGAAGCGAGCATTTTAAGCCAGAACGCGGTCATATCGACCTTCGGATGTCCCTTCTTCGCATATATCATTCCGACGGCTATATCAAGAACTAATAATACGATAAAAAGCGCCATAATATCACTCCTAAATAAAACGACTTATGTCTATAAATTATTATATCACAAATTTTTTTATTTGACAATATAAATAATAAATGTTAAAAAGAGTGTATGAAAGTAAACGTATATGATTTCGACAATACAATCTATGACGGCGAAACGCTTATAGATTATATAATGTACTACATAAAACACGACCCGAGGATTTGGAAATATGTTCCGAAGCTTTTATTTATCGCGTTTAAGGACGCGTGCCATCTTTTCACGGTTGAGGAGGCGATAAAGGCTTACGCCTCTTTTCTTGAGGGATATTATATTAAGCTTGAAAACCCCGCGGAAAACATCGTCGATTTTTGGGATAAAAACGAAAAGAAGATTAAGCCGTGGTACGCTGAGGTACAAAAAGAAAGCGATATTATAGTTTCGGGAACGCTCGATTTTATTCTTGAGGAAATCGCAAAGCGAATAGGCTTTAAGCGCTACGTCGGCTCTTCGATAGACGAAAACACGGGAAAGTTCAGACGGCTGTGCTTTCTTGACAATAAGGTAAAATATTTCAGAGAGCTTTTCCCCGACGCGGAAATTGAGAATTTTTATACCGACTCGCTTAACGACAAGGCTATGATGGATATATCGGAAAACGTATATCTCGTAAAAAAGGATAAGATTACGAAAATAAAATGAGTAAGGGAATTCCCTTACTCATTTTCCGTTGATACAAAGTGCTTTAATATATCTTCGGCTTTTTCCTTTTCCTCAAAGCATACGATTACAACTCTTATCAGCTGCTTTTTACCCGAGGGCAAAAGATAAAGCTCATATTCGGTAACGTCGGGTACCTTCGCGATGTTTTTCTCTTTAACATACCTGATTTTTTTACAGGGGATTTTTCGTCCCGCTAAATCAAGCTCGACAAGCTCGGCGCTGTCCTTAAAGCCGTCCATCGAGTCGCTTCCGTCGTTGAGCGTAATTTCATCTGAAAACTCCCCTTCTTCGCTTTCAATCAAAGAAACCGAAACAACCGAATCACTCTCAGAATTAGTATAAAGAACGTCGCAGATATAGCCGTCCTCAGAGCAAGCCTTACCCGTTGACGGGTCGATTCCGCCGCCGTAGATGCTCTTAATCTGCTGCGGTGTGCTTTGCTTCCACTTTTCGTCAAGCCCCGTGATTTTAAAGCCTGCGCTTTCGTTTATATATTCGTTACCCTCGGTTTTTCCGAAGGTGAATTCCGTTTTATCTTTAAGCGTTTCAATAACCGCCTCTTCGCTAGGTGAGTTTTCAGCGCCTTTTTTGCTTTTTGTATCAGCTTTACACGATACGAAGAACATGGCAATCGCCGCTGTAAGAATTAAACAAAGTAATTTTTTCATTTTATCTTTCCGACTATTTTAAATCGTGAACAGTCAGCCCCTCCATATCGTCATTTTCAAGATATTCAGCCATTTCCTCAAGGCTTGTAAACAGCTTATAAAGCGCTCTGTTTTCAGGCTTTATGAATTTCGTTTCAATGGAATATTCCATAGCCTCGATAAGCTTATCATAGTAGCCGTCGATATTATATAAGGCTATCGGCTTTCTATGCTGACCGAGCTGCTTTAAGGTAAGAACCTCGAAAAGCTCCTCAAAGGTTCCCGCGCCGCCCGGGGTAATGATAAAGCAGTCTGCAGCGTCCTCCATTACTGCCTTTCTTTCGCGCATAGTATCCGTAAGGGTCAACTTATCGCAGTCCCAGTCAACGAAATCGTCTAAATCCTTTTTAAAGAATTTCGGGACTACGCCGTGAACCTTTCCGCCGCCCTTTTTAAAGCCTCTTTCAGCCGCGCCCATTGAGCCCGTACGTCCCGCTCCGAACACAAGGTTATGTCCTCTTTTCGCGAGAAATTCGCCCATCTCCTCAACGGTTTTTATATATTTTTCGTCAATAGTTTTACTTGCCGCGCCGAATACGCAAATTTCCATAGTGTCACCTCATTTTTATGTATTATATCACAAATAAATTAGCCTTGCAAATAATACTGTTTTTTTATATAATATTATTAAATAATTTTCGGGAGTATGATTATGGAAATATTCAAGGCAATAAAAGCGCTCGCCCTCTACGCTGAAAAAGAGGGACTTATCGAAAAAGAGGATATTATATTCAGTATCAATCAGCTCTGTCAGGCGTTAAAGCTTGAGAGCTTTGAGGAGTGCGAGGTTGAGGAAATACCCGAGCTTGAGGAAATTCTCTCTTCAATTCTTTCCTTCGCCGCAGAAAACGGACTTTGCGAGGACAGCGTTGTATACCGCGACCTTTTTGATACTAAGCTTATGGGGATTCTTACTCCCCGTCCCTCTCTTGTTATTAAAAGATTTAATGAGGAATATAAAAAATCCCCTAAGGACGCAACCGATTATTATTATAACCTCTCGAAAAAGAGCGATTACATAAGAGAATACCGTATTAAAAACGATATTAAATGGATAACGGAAACCGAGTACGGCGATATTGATATTACAATAAATCTTTCAAAGCCCGAAAAGGACCCGAAGGCTATCGCCGCGGCGCTTAAGATGAAACAGAGCGCTTATCCCAAGTGTCAGCTCTGTAAGGAAAACGAGGGCTATATGGGAAGGGTGAACCACCCCGCAAGACAGAATCACAGAATTATTCCGATTGACCTTTGCGGCGAGGATTTCTTCCTTCAGTATTCGCCCTATGTTTACTATAACGAGCACTGCATTGTATTCAACAGCGAACATATTCCGATGGTAATTAATAAGAGCGCCTTTGAAAAGCTCCTTGCGTTCGTTGACCTCTTCCCCCACTATTTCGTAGGCTCTAACGCCGACCTTCCGATAGTAGGCGGCTCAATTCTTACCCACGAGCATTTTCAGGGCGGCGGCTATGAATTCGCTATGGCGAAGGCGCCCGTTGAAACTGAGTTTACTTTCAGCGGATTTGAGGATATTAAGGCGGGTATAGTTAAGTGGCCGATGAGCGTTATAAGACTTTCGGGCGATAACGCTTCAAGAATAGCCGAGCTTTCGGATAAAATTCTTACCGCATGGCGCGGATATACAGACGAGGACGCGTTCATTTACGCCGAAACCGAAAACGAGCCGCATAATACAATTACTCCGATTGCAAGAAAGAGAAACGGTCTTTTCGAGCTTGACCTCGTTCTGAGGAATAATATAACGACCGAGGAATGTCCTCTCGGCTTCTATCATCCCCACCCCGAATACCACCATATCAAAAAAGAGAATATCGGTCTTATCGAGGTTATGGGACTTGCGGTTCTTCCCTCAAGACTTAAGGAGGAAATTGCCGTTCTCGCCGACGCTATGGTAAGCGGAAAGGATATCCGCTCAGACGAGAGAATTTCAAAGCACGCCGAGTGGGCTGAAAATATTATGAAGGCCCGAAATGTTACCAAAGAAAACTGCGTTGATATACTCAAGGACGAAATCGGTATCGTATTCACCTCAATTCTTGAGCAGTGCGGCGTATATAAGAGAAACGAAGAGGGTAAGGCTCAGTTTATCAGATTTATGGAAAGCGTAAAGTAATGGAAAAGTTTAATCTCCACACCCACACCTACCGCTGTAATCACGCAAGAGGAGAGGACGAGGATTTCGTTCTCGCCGCTATTGAAAACGGATATACTACTATGGGCTTTTCGGACCACGCGCCGTATATCTTCCCCGAGGGCATAAGCTATTACAGCGATTTCAGGATGAAGCCCTACCGTACTCAGGGCTACGCCGACAGTATTAACGCCCTTAAGGAAAAATATAAGGATAAAATTGATATTAAACTCGGCTTTGAGGTTGAATGGTATCCCGAGCTGATTGAAAAGGAGCTTGAATATCTCAAATCCTTTAACTATGACTATCTTATTTTAGGGCAGCACCATATAAGCAACGAATACGATAAGGCAGCGCGTTATACGGGACGTAAAACCCGTAAGGTAAAGCACCTCGATATGTATATATCTCAGGTTCTTTCAGCCGCGAAAAGCGGGGAAATCGCATATATCGCCCACCCCGATATTATAAACTTCGCGGGAAATGAAAAAATATACGCTCAGAAAATGGAGGAGTTTGTAAAAGAGCTGAAGGAAATTGATGTTCCGCTTGAATATAATTTTCTCGGCTACACGGGTAAAAGACAGTATCCGAACCCCGTATTCTGGAAGCTTGTTTCAAAATACAAAAACCGCACGGTAATAGGGCTCGACGCCCACCAGCCGTGGGTATACGCCGACATCGAAAACCTTGAAAAAATGAAAGAGGAAATACACGCTCTCGGCTTAAATCTTATCGAAGACGTAAACGAAATACTGAAATAACCGTACAGATAAACTGTACGGTTATTTTTATGCCGCTTCGAGAAACCATTTTGTATCGTCAAGGAAGAGATAGGAGCGTACTCCCGTTATATCGCAGGTATAACGTATTCCCGCGCCTCCCGATTTAAGCGAGGCGGCGGGGCGGACATCGATTATTCTGTCTATCTCGCGCCACTCCTCCTCACAGAAAACCGAAAACGGAATTATATTCCCCTCTTTATCAAAAATTGCCTTTACGTCGACAAAGGTTTTATTTTTATTCTCATATTCGGGTACGTTAAAAGAAATCATATTTTACCTCCTAAGAAACGCGGTAGCCTATCGGATGAATTATATGCTCGTCGTGCGGATTAAAGCCCGAAAGGTCGCGCCTTTCAAGCTGGCACGCGCGCTGAACGCAGTAATTGCCGAAGCGCATTTTTAAAACGTCAACCGCCTTTTCAAGCCTTTCAAGCTTTTCGCGCCTTTCGGCGTTTCCCGCTAAATCGAACTGCTCGCTGAACCCGTCAAAGCCGCTTACCGAAATTCCGAGAGAGCGGATATGACTCTCCCAGTTATAGTTTTCGTTAAAAAGCTGCATAGCGCAGTCAAAAATTTCCGTACTTACGTTCGTTGAGTTCTTTATTTTACGCTGACGGGTAAAGCTTTTTAGGTTAGTATCGCGGACGGATACGGTAATACAGTTACCCTTTAAGCCCTGTTCCCTAAGCCTTGTGGCAACGCTTTCGCAAAGCACGCGGAATACGCACCTCACGTCGCCCTCGTCAACTAAATCGCGGGGAGTCGTAGTTGAATTTCCTACGCTTTTTATATCCTCGCTCTCGTCCTTATGGCGGACTCTCGACGAGTCGAGCCCGTTAGCAAAAAGCCAGAGCGTTTCCCCGTTTTTACCGAGAATGCTCTTTAAAAAATTAATATCACACCTCGCTAAATCGCCTATCGTATCAACCCCGTAATAGGCGAGCTTTTTTGAGGTTGAACGCCCGACGAAAAGCAGGTCGCCCGCGGGAAGCTCCCACGCGATTTTTTTATAATTATCGCGGTTTATAACGGTTATCGCGTCGGGCTTTTTATAATCCGAGCCGAGCTTGGCGAAAATCTTATTGAAGCTTACGCCTATGCTCACGGTTATTCCGAGCTCGCTTTTTATACGGCGGCGTATCTCCTCGGCGATTTCTTCCCCCGTCTGCTGATTTCCCGTAACGTCAAGCCAGCTTTCGTCAAGCCCGAAGGGCTCGATATATTCGCTGTAATCCTCGTATATCTTTCTGCACAGCCTGGAAAAGCGGAGATAAAGCGGATAGTTCGGCGGAACGATAATTAAATCGGGGCATTTCGCCCTCGCCTTCCAGAGAGGCTCGCCGACGGTAAGATTATATTTTGAGGCAATTTCGTTTTTAGTCAGTATTATTCCGTGGCGGCTTTCGGTACTTCCGCCTACGGCGACGGGCTTATCTCTTATCTCGGGGCGGTAAAGACATTCAACCGAAGCATAGAATTTATTACAGTCAACGTGAAGTATCGTTCTTTCCATTTTTACACCTTATCGAACATTTGTTTGTTTTTATTATATACCCAAAAGCTCCTTGTGTCAACCGTAATATATTGATAAAAAATCAGGATACTATACAAGATATAGAAAAAAGGAAGTCTTTCGACTTCCTTTAACTACATATTAAATTAATCGTTAAGCTTAGCAAGCTCGTCGCGGAAGGACTCAGCCGAGTCGAATTCCTTATAAACCGAAGCAAAGCGAACATAAGCAACCTCGTCGATTTCCTTAAGCTTATCCATAATAAGCTCGCCTATTCTTGCCGAGGTAACCTCTCTGTCAACGGACGCCTGAAGCGAAGCTTCAATCTCGCTTATCTTCTGTTCAAGCTCGGCAACGGTTACGTGTCTTTTTTCGCAGGCACGGAGCATTCCCTTTAAAATCTTGTTGCGGTCGAATACCTCGCGGGACTTATCCTTTTTAATAACAATAATCGGAACGTCCTCAATAATTTCATAAGTAGTAAATCTCTTCGAGCACTGAAGACATTCTCTTCTTCTTCTGATTCGCTCGTTCTCGTCGGTCGGACGGGAATCGATTACCTTACTGTCTGTATAACCGCAAAACGGACATTTCATAGCAATTACCTCCTCGAAATTCAGTCACGTTTTTTAAATACATAACGAATTATAACACAACATATAGTAAAAGTCAAGTATTTCCACTTTACAACAATATATTGACATAATCAGGAATTTTTAAGAGCAGTTCCCTTTTTATTGTAGAAATACATCCAGATTGCCATAAAAATTATAACGCAGTAGCCCACAAGCGACAGAATATCGGGTATCTGACGCCCAAGGAAGAGGTATCCCTCGATTGCGGTAAAAACAATATTGGAATAATCGTAAACCGAAATCTCCCTGCTCGGCGCAAAGGTATATGCGGCGGTAATGGAAAACTGTCCGCCAGCAGCGCACAGACCGACTAAAAGCAGATAAACAAGCTGCTTTGAGGTCATCGGGTGGTAGTTGAATATAAGATACGGCGCGGTAACGAGAACCGAAAACGCCGAGAAGAAGAATACCGTAAAGCGCCCGTTTTCGCCATTATTGCCCATATGACGGACGCAGGTATACGCAGCGCCCGCGCAGAGTCCGCCGAAAAAGCCCGCAAGCGACGGTAAGATTTCGACATTACCGAACGACGGCTTTATTACGAGCATAGCGCCGCAAAACGCGCCTATAATCGCGAGCGCCTGCTTCGGCTTAACCCTCTCTTTAAGGAAAATCGCAGAGAAAACGAGGGTAAAAAACGGCGACATTTTATTGAGCATAGCCGCGTCGGCGGTATGCGCCATATGAGTAGTCGCGTAAAAATTTCCGAATACGCCGAGAAGCCCCGCCGCCGACCTTAAAAGATGAAACGGCATAGCACCCTTTACAGGCTTAAACGGCTCTTTCCGCTTAATTAAAACAGCGCCTGCAAAAAACAGCGCTACAAGATTTCTGAAAAAAACCTTCTGCGGCGTCGGGAGGTCGCCCGACAGATTGATAAACGAGCTCATTCCCGAAAAACACAGCGCAGAAAGCAGTATACAGATTATTCCCTTTGTTTTGTCCGTCAGCTTATTCATATCAGTTCATTGAATCAAAAAATTCTTTGCTTGAAGCAAGCTCGCTTTTAACGTTAAGACCTCTTGAATAAATCTCGATAACGTAGTCGCCCTTATAGCCCGCCTTATCAAGAATACCAAACAGCTTTTTAAAATCGAAATTTCCTTTTCCGGGGGGCAAGCAGTCGCTTTCGGGTAAAAGATTATCCGAAAGATGAACGTGGACGATTTCGTTCTTCATTTCATAAAGAAACTCAAACGGGTCGTATCCCGCTCTCAGCGCCTGCTTAACGTCGAATACCATATTGAAATCGTCTTTTAGAGCCGCTCTCATTTTCTTCATAAAGTCAAGGTGCTGACTCTTGAAGCGGTTAACGTTTTCCTGACAAACGGTAACGCCCTCAGACTTTCCGAGGTCAATGAGCTTTTTAAAGCGCTCAAAATACAGCTCGTCGGAAAGCGGAATTTTTCTGTTTTCAAGGGCTCCGTGGATTACTACAAATTCCGCGCCGAGGAGGGCGGCGGCGTGACAGTGCTTCTGGTAAATACCGATAAAATCGTCATATCTTCTCTGATACTCGCCGAAGATACACATATTTTCAAGCGCAGAAGAAAAGGGGTGTACGGAAAGTACCCTCACCCCGTTTTCGTCAGCCGTTTTCTTAAGGTCATTCACAAACGGCAGCTCAAGTTCGGAGCTTGTATTAAAGAATATTTCGGCCTTATCAAAGCCTAAATCTATTACCTCTTCAAACGCCTTTTCCGTTTCAAGCGGATAAAAGCAGGAGGTTGAGCAGCCTATATTCATAATAATATTTTACCCGTTATTTAAAAGCTTTTCAACCGTGGCAAGCTGAACGCTTACACAGAGAATTCTTGTTGCAAGGTCAAGCTCCTTAATCGGAGGAAGCGACGGCGCAATTCTAATATTCTTGTCGTCGGGGTCAAGTCCGTAGGGATAGGTTGCACCTACGTTTGTAAGCGTTACACCCGCCTCTTTACAAAGCTCGCCAACTCTTTTAGCGCAACCGTTCATAACGTCAAGGCTTATAAAATAGCCGCCTCTCGGTTTAATCCAGCTCGCTATGTTCTTATCGCCGAGCTCATATTCAAGATGGGTTAATACCATCTCAAACTTAGGTCTCATAATAGCGGCGTGCTTTTTCATATGAGCCGCAATACCGCCCACCTTCTCAAAGAACGCAACGTGGCGGTACTGGTTCATTTTATCGTAGCTTATAGTCTGGCAGTTAAGCCTTCCCTTTATATCCGCAATATTATTATCGCTTGCGGCAAGGGCGGATATACCCGCGCCGGGGACGGTCATCTTAGAGGTTG
>CAMVRG010000040.1 GCA_947169815.1 uncultured Clostridia bacterium
CGCAATAAGCGCCTTGAATTTAAGCTTTTTAAATTCAAAGCCCTCCTTTTTCGCAAGAAGGTCAAGCGCCTTAAAGCCCGCGTTGTGTCTCGTATCCTCATAGCGCGAGCCGGGATTTCCGAGCCCCGCTATAATATATTCGATTTTTCCTCTTTTTCCGAAACCAAAAAATCCCATTTAAACCTCAATCCAGTATCTTTCAATGTATTTGTCCCCGTCGGGCTCTTTAAGCGTGTTTTCATACACGCCGCCGTTTGCAAGAATAGTCCTTCTGCTCGCGGCGTTATCGGTATTGCACGTAATAAGCGCGCGTTTTATTCCGAGCTCTCGACAAAACGCGAGCGCCTCTTTAAGCATGCTTTTTGCATAACCCCTGCGCCGCTCTGAAGGTCTTACGGAATAGCCGATATTTCCCCCGTAATTATTCAGATAATCATTCAAACGGTGACGGACGTTTGCCATTCCGACAATTTTATTATCGCTTTCGCGGACGTAAATAAACTGGGTTGCCTGAACAAATCCCTCGGGTAAGGCGTCTTCGTTCATAAGCCCCCTGTTATATTCTATCCATTCAAGCGGGTCTTCAAAACTCTCAAGCGCGATTGCGCCGTCAAGGGGGCTTTTTGCCTCATTCATTTCCGCCCTGTACGCCTTAATTTCGTCGGCATATTCACTTGTAGGTATTATCAGCTTACAATTCATAATAGCCCCTTGCTTTTAATCGCAAATTATTATGCGTTTATTTTATCATATAATAAGCTATATTGCAAATAAGAAACTCGCATGACAAAAACTAAGGGAGAGCCCTGCTCTCCCTTTTCGTTATTCTGTTTTTTCGAATTCGCTGAATTCTCTTTCCTCGTCGGGCTTTTCGAAATTATACATATTCTCGTCCTTAACGTGCTTTGCTATGTACTCGTTTCTGTCGAAAAGCTCGTCAGCCTTTACCTTCCACGCCTTAGCCGCCTCGATAGTCTTATCAAAGAGAGCGTTAGCGCTTTCGGGATGCTCCATCTCGGTTGAGTATGCGCCCGTTTCGGCTACCATCTTTGAGATAGCGCCGGGGTTGTCAAGCACGGGGCAGGGACGGAGCATATTGTTTGAGAACGGCTGATTTCTCTTATACGCCATAAAGAGCGGGCTTTGAAGCGCTTCGAGAACCGAGCATTCCTTGATGTTTACGTTTGAATAGTGAACGAACGCACAGGGCTCGCAGTCGCCGTTTGAGTTAATGTGGAAATAGTGGCGTCCGCCCGCGATACATCCCTGAACGTACTCGCCGTCGTTCCAGAAATCAAGAGCAAAGATTGCCTTAGTCTCTCTCCATTCGTGCATCTTCTTATACATAAGCGCTCTCTGTTCGGGGGAAACCATAAGCTCGGTTACCGCGCCGTTACCCGTAGGCATATATGTAAAGAACCATGCGAACATTACGCCCTGCTCAATAAGCCAGTCCATATATTCGTCTGACGCGAGAAGGTCTGTGTTTTTGCTTGTATAACAGAGCGACGCGCCGAAGGGAACGCCTCTGTCCTTTAATCTCTTCATAGCGGCGGTACATTTTTCAAAGGTACCCTCGCCGCGGCGGAAATCGTTCTCCTCCTCGTATCCCTCGATAGAGAAAGCGGGATAGAAGTTTCCTACCTCTTTGATTTCGTCGGCGAAGGAGTCGTCGATAAGCGTTCCGTTAGTGAAGCTCATAAAGATACAGTCGGGATTCTCTCTGCAAAGGCGCATAAGGTCGGCGCGTCTCATAGTCGGCTCGCCGCCTGTGTAAAGGAACATATATGTGCCGAGCTCTTTTGCCTGACTGATAATCCTTGCAAGGTCGTCGTACGAAAGCGAACTTGTGTGGCCGTATTCTGCAGCCCAGCAGCCTGTACATTTAAGGTTGCATGCGGCAGTCGGGTCCATAAGAATAGCCCACGGAACGTTACAGCCGTACTTTTCAATAGCAGCCATACGTACCTCGTAGCTGTTAATCGCAACATTTATTGCCGCAGGGATAAACTTATTAAGCACGTCCTCGTTCGTATCGCAAACAAGGCGGCGTACAAACTGCATCCAGTTATTATCGGGGTCGTCAAGAACCTTATGAAGTCCTGCGTATGCGGTTCTGTTTACCTTTTTTCTGTCCGCCTTTTCAACAAGGCTGAGTATTTTGGGCGCATTTTTGTTAAAATCTTTTCTCGCGTACTTTACCGCGGTTTTAATCGCAACGTTAAGCGCCGATTCTTTAAGAGACATTTTTCTTACCTCTCTTGTAATTATTCTACAAATTTCTTATCCTGCTCAATATAATACTATCGTCTATAAATGTCAAGCGTTTTTTTATTAACAATTATTAATATTTATCAAAATCTGAGCTGGAATTTAAGGCGGTAGGTCTTGTCGGTTTTGTTCTTGTATTTTTCGTTTGTGTGCGCGCCCCAGCTGTCGTATCCGCCGACGCCCTGCTGACGGGCGATACAGCGAACTACCGTCTTGCTGATTTCGGGTAAATCCTTATTGTGCCAGGTGTTTTCAATCTCCTTGGGGAGCCAGTGGCACGCGTTGAGCTCCATAACGGGCTCGGCTACAAAGGTAAACGCCTTTTTGTCGCCGATAAGGGTTGCGTATCTTACGCCCGTTCTGTTGCCGCATTCCTGAGGCTTGAGGTACGGGGTCCACATATCGCTTATATTCGCAGTATAGAGTCCTACCGTAGCGGCGTTGGCTCTGTCGATATAGTTTTCCTCGGGGCCTCTGCCGAGATATACGAGCTTTTCAAAATCCTTCGGAAGCTCAAAGAGCATACTTACCTCGGGGATTTCGGGAAGAGTGTCCGCGGGCTTGAATTCAAGGTCGAACTCTATTCCTTTCGAGGTGATAGTATAAATAACTATCGCCTTTGATTCGGGCTGGGTCTGAACTCTCGCAACGCTTGTAACGACTACCTTTTTGCCCTCGTCGAGAATGTGGTAGTTTTCAATGCTCCACATCGTGTTGTTATATATGCCCGGGGTGTCTCCCGCGTCGCGCCAGCAGCCGAGACGCGAGCCCGCGCGGTTTCCTCTGTCGTTATCGGTAAGCGCGCGCCAGAAATTGAGTCTTACGGGCTCGTTCAGAAGCTCCTCGCCGTCGAGCTTAATGGACATAAGCTGTCCTCTTTCACGCCTTTCAAAGCGTATGTCGAGGTTCTCGCCGATAATGTGAAGCTCGCCGTAGGTATCGGAAACAAGAAGGGTTTCGTCCTCTCTGAGCTCGTCGTAGGTGTTCTCAAATTCGTTTACAATAAACTGCTCGTAGGCGACGACTCTGCCCTCCCCGCCTCTTTCTCTGAGCTGAAGATTAAGATAGTTTTCGTCGCCCGATACCTTTCCGAGTTCAAGGTCAACTACGATTTTCTCGCCGGGCTCGGCGCTTATGTATTCCGTACCGTTTCTGAATACGCCCTTGTCGCCCGCCTGCTCCCAGTAAAGCTCAAACTCGTTAAGGTTAGTAAATAGATATTTATTCTTTATCTCAATTATTCCTCTTTCGGCGTCAATCGCCCTGAAATCAACGTTCTGATAAAGCTTGTTGATTTCAGCGAGCTTCGGGGTTTCGCTTCTGTCTCCGAAGAGAAGTCCGTTTCCGCAGAAATGTCCGTCGTGAGGCATTTCTCCGAAATCTCCGCCGTAGGCGAGGTATTCTTTTCCGTTCTCGTCGACGGTAAGTATGCTCTGGTCAACCCAGTCCCATACGAAGCCGCCCTGAAGACACGGATATTTGTCCCAGAGCTTCGTATACTCGTCCGTCGAGCCGCAGGAGTTACCCATAGCGTGGGTGTATTCACAGAGAATAAACGGTCTTGAATCTCTTCCCGTTGCCGCGTATTCCTCAAGATACTCGGGCTTCGCGTACATCTTCGACATAACGTCTGAAAGCTCTCTCTCGTGCGGGTCCCCGTCAAGCTCAAAGTGTACGAAACGCGATTTGTCCGTCTCCTTGAGCCAGTTATACATCTTTCTTACGTTTTCGCCGCCGTGGGATTCGTTACCCATTGACCAGCAGACAACGCAGGCGTGGTTTTTATCTCTGTGATAAAGCGCCTTAATACGCTCCATACAAGCCTTTTCCCACTCGGGACGCGAGCCCGGAAGCGCGGGACAGCCAACAATATTCGACCAGTACGTGCCGTGGGTTTCCATATTGTTTTCGTCTATAACGTAGAGTCCGTACTCGTCGCAAAGCTCGTACCAGCGCGGAGCGTTCGGATAATGGGATGTTCTTACGGCGTTAATGTTATTCGCCTTCATAATCTCGATATCCTTACGCATAGTCTCTTCGCTTACATAGTGACCCGTGCGGCAGTCAAACTCGTGACGGTTAGTTCCCTTGAACACTATTCTTTTTCCGTTTATTCTTATAATGCCGTCTCTTATCTCAACCTTTCTGAACCCGATTTTCTGTGAGATATACTCAATCGGCGTTCCGTTGTTTTTAAGAGTAAAAATAACCGTATAAAGATTCGGCTTTTCGGCGCTCCACGGCTTAACGCTCGTAACTATCGCCTTTAAGTCGGTCGTGTGCTCCTCGCTCGCATACTGAGAATCAAGCGCAACGACCGCGCCGTCCTCGTCAACGACGTTCATTTCAATACTGAGCCCCTCATATGCGCCGTTAGTCTTAACCGTAACGTTAAGGTAGCCGTCGTGAAGCTGCTCGTCGGGCTCGGCGTGAATTTCAAAGTCTCTTATGTATTCCTTTTCGGTTGTATAAATATATACGTCGCGGAAAATACCGCTCAGTCTCCACATATCCTGACACTCGAGCCAGCTTCCCGTACACCAGCGGTAAACCTCGACGCCGATAACGTTTGAGCCCTCGACAAGATAGCGGGTAATATCAAATTCAGCCCTGTTAAACGAGGACTCGCTGTAACCGATTTTCTCTCCGTTTACATAGAGATAAAACGCCGATTCAACGCCCTCGAAACAGAGTACGACTCTTTTTTCAAGAACGGCTTTATTTACGTGAAAACGCTTTAAATAACAGCCTACGGGGTTTTGCTTCGTAGGCGCGTTCGGGGGGCAGATATCCTCGTGTCCCTCCCAGGGATAGCGGACGTTACAGTACATATTTTGGTCATAGCCCTGCATCTGCCACGAGCAGGGTACGATAACGCTGTCCCAGTTATGGGAATCGTAAAGCGGCTGAGCGAAATCCGAGGGGCGGTAAGCATAGTTTTTATAAAGCTTGAAACGCCATTTGCCGTTTAAAAGCTTACAGTAGGAGGAGCCGTAGCGCTCCGCCTTAAGCGCCTCGTCATAGCTCGCGTAAGGCATAAGCGTTGCGTGCTGAGGAAGCTGACCTACCGATACAATCTCGGGGTTTGACTGCCATTCCGTATATCCGTCAATAAAGTTTCTTTCCATAGTTGTCTCCAAATAGCTTTATTATTAATATTACCGTCTTCTGTGAACCATACCCTCGTGGAAACCCTCGCGGGTAATAACCGTCTTGACCGAGCGAAGCATTATCTCTATATCAAGACCTATGCTCCATTTGTCGCAGTATTCCTTGTCGAGCTTCATTTTTTTCATTAATGAAATATCGTCACGCCCGTTTATCTGCGCCCAGCCCGTAAGACCGGGTCTGAAACGGTATACTCCGTATTCAAGCCTGAGCCTGTGAGCCCTCATTTCGCTTGAAATAAGCGGTCTCGGACCTACGAAGCTCATATCGCCCTTGAGAATATTCCAGAGCTGCGGGAGCTCGTCAAGACTCGTTTTCCGTAAAAATCTTCCCGGCTTCGTGATATACTGCTCGGGGTTTTCAAGCTCCCAGGTAGCACAGTTCGGCGTACTGTTTCTCATAGTCTGGAACTTGTAAATTTTAAACGGCTTTCCCTTTCTTCCCCTTCGCTCATGGCTGAAAAAGACCTTGCTGTCGGGAGTAAACAAAAGGATTAAGCATATAACGATAAAAACGGGCAACAGCAGGATAAGCGCTATCGCCGAAAGCACTATATCAAAAAGCCGCTTCCACTTAGTTGCTCCGAATAAATATCTGAAAAAAGCGTCCATATTCGCCCTCGTCTTTATGTTTAATAAACATAATTATCCAATATAATGTATTCTGTCTTTCCGCATTATACCATATAGGATAAAAAAATGCAATTTTTTTAATAAATTTAATATTTTTATTGCAAAAGCAGTTAATATTATATATAATTAAAAGGATGATGTCTCACTTTTGAGACTTATAATAAACCGTTAGGTGAAGAATATGCAGTATAATATTAAAAGAGGCATATGCCTTATACTCGCCGTTGCGATGACGCTTTCGCTTTCCGCCTGCTCGGGCGCTAAGTCGATGAGCGAGGAAAACATAATTGAAACCGTCGCAAAGGTCGAAAAGGCTTTAATGGATTTTGACAGGGTTACTCTTCAGAATTACGTTAAAAGCTCAACATTAAAAACCATACTTGACCTCTCAAAAAACCATTCCCAGTTTTCCGTTCTCGGAAAGGCGATGTTTGAGAAACTTGAAATTGAGGTTAAGTCGGTTGATAAAAAAAATAAGACCGTAACCCTTCTTGTTAAAAACCGCGATATGTCAGATATCGCCTCAAGGTTTACCAAGGAGCTTGTAAAGGGTAAAAACGTCGTTCAGCTTATGGCGCTTTTAAATAACGACTCGTTCCTCGACGCGGCGCTCAGTAAGCTTACCGCCGAGATTTCCGAGGCGACCGTTCCCGATAATCCCACGGAGGTTACCGTTTCAATAGAAAAGGGTAAGGATAACCTTATTCTCAACTTTGACGAAACGGCTGAGGACGCCGTTTCGGGCGGTGTTCTTACCGCGATTAAAAACAGCTTTTCTATGGGTTGATTTTAATTTGTCTTTATGATAATATTATTTCTACGAAATTTCTATGAGGTGAAAATAAATGGCTAATAAATTTGTAACAGCAATCTTCGGAGATTACTCTAAGAAAGAGGTTAAAAAGCTCCGTAAAAACGTTGACAAGATTAACGAGCTTGCAGGCAAATACGCTGAGATGGATGACAAGGAGCTCTCCTCTCAGACTAAGATTCTTAAAGAAAGACTCGCTGACGGCGAGACTCTCGACGATATTCTCCCCGACGCATTCGCGGTCTGCCGTGAGGCAGCCGACCGTGTAATCGGTCTTCGTCATTTCGACGTACAGCTTATCGGCGGTATGGTTCTCCACCAGGGAAGAATCGCCGAAATGAAAACCGGTGAAGGTAAAACGCTTGTTGCTACCCTTCCCGCATACCTTAACGCGCTTACGGGCGAGGGCGTTCATATCGTAACCGTTAACGACTACCTGGCAAAGCGTGACTCCGAGTGGATGGGTAAGGTTTACCGCTTCCTCGGACTTTCGGTAGGTCTTATCATTCACGAAAAGAGCAACGCCGAAAGACAGGAGGCTTATAACTGCGATATTACATACGGTACCAATAACGAGATGGGCTTCGACTATCTTCGTGACAATATGGTACAGTATAAAGAGCAGAAGGTACAGAGAGGCCACGTCTTCGGTATCGTCGACGAGGTTGACTCAATTCTTATCGACGAGGCGCGTACTCCCCTTATCATCAGCGGTAAGGGCGAGCAGTCAACCGACCTCTACCGTCAGGCTGACGTATTCGCAAGAACTCTTACAATGGTTAAGGTTGCCAAGACCGACGACAAGCAGGATACCGAAGAAAACTACGACGGCGACTATGTAGTTGACGAGAAGGCAAAGACCGCTACTCTTCTCAAGAGCGGCGTTGAAAAGGCAGAGGAATTCTTCAACATCGAAAATATTATGGATATTGAGCATACAACCCTCCGCCACCATATCGACCAGGCTATCAAGGCTCACGGCGTAATGACAAGGGATATCGACTACGTTGTTAAGGACAATCAGGTTAAAATCGTAGACGAGTTCACAGGCCGTATTATGGAGGGAAGACGTTATAACGAGGGTCTTCACCAGGCTCTTGAGGCTAAGGAAGGCGTTAAGGTTGAGCACGAGAGCAAGACTCTTGCTACAATCACCTTCCAGAACTACTTCCGTCTTTATAAGAAGCTCTCGGGTATGACGGGTACCGCCGCAACCGAAGCAAGAGAATTTGACGAAATCTATAAGCTCGACGTTGTTGAGATTCCTACGAATAAGCCCCTTATCCGTGAGGATAAGCCCGACGTTATCTTCCAGACCGAAAAGGGTAAGTTCAATAACGTAATCAAGCAGATTAAGGAATGTCACGAAAAGGGACAGCCCGTGCTTGTTGGTACTATCAGCATTGAAAAGTCAGAGCACCTTTCAAAGCTCCTCAAGAAAGAGGGTATCCCCCACAACGTACTTAACGCAAAGAACCACGAAAAGGAAGCCGAAATCGTTGCTCAGGCAGGTAAGCTCGGACAGGTTACTATCTCAACGAACATGGCTGGCCGTGGTACCGATATTATGCTCGGCGGTAACGCTGAGTTCCTCGCTAAGGCTCAGATGAAAAAGATGAAGTTCACGAATTATCAGATTCGTGAGGCTACGGGCTTCGGCGAGACCGACGACGAGGAAATCCTCAACGCAAGAAAGACCTTTATCGAGCTTGAGGCAAAATATAAGGAAGAAATCAAGGAGGAAGCCGAAAAGGTTAAAGAGGCGGGCGGTCTCTTCATCCTCGGTACGGAAAGACACGACGCAAGACGTATTGACAACCAGCTCCGCGGACGTTCGGGACGTCAGGGCGACCCCGGTATGTCTCAGTTCTTCCTCTCCTGCGAGGACGACCTTATGCGTCTCTTCGGCGGCGACAGAATGCAGGTTATGATGGCAAAGCTCACCGACGACGAGAATATGCCTATCGAGTCAAAGTTCATTTCAAGAACAGTTGAATCCTCACAGAAGAAGGTTGAGGGAAGAAACTTTGAAATCAGAAAGAATACCCTTCAGTACGACGACGTTATGAACCGCCAGAGAGAGCTTATCTACTCTCAGCGTGACCAGGTTCTTGAGGGTCTTGACATTACCGAAACTATCGGAAGAATGATTGACCAGAATATCAAGGAAACCGTTGCAAACTACTTTGCGGGCGAAAGCAAGGAAGACTGGAACGTTGACGGCCTCCGCGAGAAGTACAGAGAATGGCTTATCTGCGACGACAGCGATTTCAAAGACCTTGACGCTCTCGAGGTTGAGGATACAACCGAGCTTCTTCAGGACAGAGCTCACAAGATTGTAGAGCAGAAGAAAGAGGTTCTCGGCGACGAGATGTTCCAGGAATTCGAGAGAATGATTCTTCTCAGAAACGTAGATACCTACTGGATGGACCATATCGACGCTATGGACGACTTAAAGAAGGGTATCCACCTTCGCTCCTACGCTCAGCGTGACCCCGTTGTTGCATACCGTATGGAATCCTACGATATGTTCGACGAGATGACCGCTATGATTCGCGAGGATACGGCTAAGATGATGCTTACCCTTATGCCGAGACATAAGGCCGACGTTCAGAGAAGAGCGGTAGCAAGAGTTACGTCAACCTCCTCAAGCGAAACCGATTCAAACGCTAAGCAGGTTACCGTAAGACGTTCAAAGAAAATCGGTCCTAACGACCCGTGTCCCTGCGGCTCAGGCTTAAAGTATAAGAAGTGCCACGGCGCACCCGGAAGAAGCCTCGACGAACTCGAAGAGGAAGAGGATAAAAAGGAAAAGAAATCCAAAAAGGACAAGAAATAATATAATTAAAGACCGACTCGTTTGAGTCGGTCTTTTTATACGCATTTATTATTTTGACGTTCTCGACATCATATAAAACCAAAGTATTACAAGCGCCTGGAATATCGCGCAGGGAATGAGGAAAAACGCCACCTTCGCGAGCGGAAACGTCACTATTAGTGAAACGAATACTCCCCAGATAATTCCGCTTACCGAAAGCGCCCTCGCCACGTTTTTATACCATAAACAGCTGAATACCGTTATAACTATAAACATAACGGGAACGGCGTAGATAAACGAAAGCCACTCTCTTTCTATGCTTACGGGTATAATTTCAAGAATAAAGAACACGAGAGCCGCAACAAGCCATACAAGTCCTACCGAAAGATAGGGGACGAACTCTCTCTTTTTAATGAACTTCCCCGATATTTTCGGCTCCTCAACGCTCGTGAGGTCGTTAAGCGTAACGCCGAAATGCTCCGCTATAAGAGAGAGCACGTACGCGTCGGGAATGCCCTCGCCCCTCTCCCATTTTGAAACGGACTTGTCCGAATAGTTGAGTATCTCAGCGAGCTGTCCCTGAGTTATCCCCTCGAGCTTTCTGTAATATGCAATTTTCCTTGCAACAACGCTTTTGAATTCCTGCTCAGTCATAAATAACTCCGTTGATGTTTTTGTATATTATACAACCTATTTTTATCAATTTCAAGCCCTGAAACCGCCTTGTTTCGCCGTTCCTACTGAGAGTAGAGAACGTTTTTTGCTCAGTAGAGCCGAATTTCAAGCAGTAGGTTGAACTGTTAAAGCCTCGGTGATAGACTGAATTCGTAATCAATTTAGCGAGGTGATATTTATGTCAAGAACGAAACTTGCGGATAGGAAACTGCCCGACTATACGAGACGCGAAGAGATAGCCAATATGGTAACCCATATTATCGGCGGCGCCTTCGGAGTGATAGCGCTCGTGCTTTGTGTTGTTTTTGCCGCAGTTCACCGAAATATCTGGGGAACAATCGGCGGTGCAATTTACGGAGCTATGATGATATTCCTTTATACCGTATCGAGCGTGTACCACGGACTTACTCCCGAAAGGCCTAAAAAGGTAATGCAGGTCCTTGACCACTGTACCATTTACGCACTTATTCTCGGAACCTACGTACCCGTTCTGTTTACGGGAATACGCGAAAACTATTTTATTCTCTTTATAATCATATCCGTTTTGCTTGTAGCGGGTACCGCGGTATGCGTAACCTTTACCGCGATAGACCATAAGCGCTACGCGAAGGTTTCCATGACGGGCTATTTTTCAATAGGCTGGGCGGCGCTTCTTCTCCTCTATCCGCTTTATAAGGTCTACGGCTGGGAAATGCTTATCTGGCTCATTCTCGGCGGCGTTGCCTATACGGTTGGAATCTATTTTTACGCGGTAGGAACAAAAAAAGAGTTTTCCCACACGGTCTTCCACCTTTTTATCCTTCTCGGCAGCGTTTTACATTTTATCCCCATTATAAAATTCTGTATGTAATTTCAGCCCTCTGATGAGGGCTGTTTTTTTATTCTTTCGTGTTGACATTTTTTAGAAAAATGTTATATTAATATAAAACAATAATAATGTATAGGTGATGCTATGCTTACGCTTAATAACATTCATAAGAAATACTATACCAACGAGTCGAGCGTCGAGGCGCTCAAGGGTATTTCAATCTCGTTCAGAAAGAGCGAGTTCGTTTCCGTTCTCGGTCCCTCGGGCGGCGGTAAAACGACCCTTCTCAATATTATCGGCGGGCTCGACCACTATACCGAGGGCGACCTCATAATCGACGGCCGCTCAACCCACGCCTACGGCGACAGAGACTGGGATACCTACCGAAACCATAAAATCGGCTTCGTTTTTCAGTCGTATAACCTTATCCCTCACCAGACGGTGCTCGCAAACGTTGAGCTTGCCTTAACGCTTTCGGGCGTAGGAAAGGCGGAGCGCCGCGAAAGAGCCGTAAAGGCGCTTGAAAGCGTAGGTCTCGGCGACCAGCTTAAGAAAAAGCCCGCCGAAATGTCGGGCGGTCAGATGCAGAGAGTCGCTATCGCGCGCGCCCTTGTAAACGACCCCGATATTCTTCTTGCCGACGAGCCGACGGGAGCCCTTGATACCCAGACCTCTATTCAGGTTCTCGACCTGCTCAAGGATATTGCGAAGGACCGCCTCGTTATTATGGTAACCCATAACCCCGAGCTTGCCCAGAGGTATTCAACCCGAATTGTAAAGCTCCGAGACGGCGAGATTACGGACGACAGCAACCCGTATAACCCCGACGAAGAAGAGGCTAAAAGCGAAGAGATAAAACACCGTTCAATGAGCTTTTTTACCGCGCTCTCCCTCTCGTTCAACAACCTTCTCACAAAGAAAACGAGAACGGTTCTTACCGCCTTCGCGGGCTCGATAGGAATTATCGGAATAGCGCTTATCCTCTCGCTTTCAACGGGTATAAACAACTATATTGAGGATATCCAGCGCGACGCTATGGATTCCTTCCCCCTTACCGTTGACAAGCAGGCTTTCGACCTTTCCTCGCTTATGTCGAGCATGCCGACTCAGACTACGGCTAAAAAGGACGGAAAGCGCGAGGAGGGAAGAGTTTATTCAAATACCGCTATGGTTCAGCAGGCAAGCGCCATGAGCGGAAGCATGAAGCAGAACAGCGTTGAAAAATTCAAGAAATATCTTGATAACCCCAACTCCGATATACGCCAGTACCTCGGAAAAAGCGGAGTCGTATATTCGTATAAGGCGGGCTTTGATATCTTCGCCTATGACGACGACGGCGTGCTGCTCAATACCGACGGAACAACCTTCGTAAACGATAACGCCGCGGCAAAGCTTATGATGAATAACGATTTATTCAGCGTTGACGATATGATGGATATGGTAAATTCCTCGGGAAGCATGGCAAACTTTGTAAACTGCTTTATTCAGCTTTCCTCAAAGCCCGACGGAACGGGAATTTCCGACTCGGTAACAACTCAGTACGGCCTCGTTTACGGCGATTGGCCGAAGGAATATAACGAGGTTGTTCTCGCCCTTGACGCTAACGGCGAGGTTATGTCGAACTTCCTTTATATGATGGGGCTTCTCCCCGCCTCGCAGTATAACGATATAGTTAAGCGCGTCCAGGCTGGCGAAACCGTATCCGAAAAGGTTGAAAGCTGGACCTACGAGGATATATGCAAAAAGGAATTCTACCTCGTTCCCGTATGCGACCAGTATAAAAAGAATAAGGACGGCTACTACGATTACCTCGGCGTAAGCGAAAACAATATGAAAAAGCTTACGAAAAAGGGAATCAAGCTGAAAATCTCGGGAATTATTCAGATTAAGGACGATAACGTATCTATCCCGACTATTCCCGCGGTTGGCTATACGAAGGCGCTTTCCGACTACGTTATAGACTATACCGAAAAAAGTCAGATTGTAGCTGACCAGAGAAAGAACAAAGAGCTTGACGTTCTCACGGGTAAGGAATTCTCAAAGGAAACGGGAAATCTTCTCGCAAAGCTCGTTCCCGCTATGTCTTCGATGCTCCCCGATAAAAGCTACGAGGGCAACCTCGATAAGCTCGGCGTAGTAGATAAGGAGTCCCCGAACTCAATCGCAATTTACGCCGACTCCTTTGAGGATAAGGAAAATATAATTAAGTGTATTAATAAGTATAACGACGCCGCCGAGGATGACGATAAAATAACCTATACCGACTACGTCGGAATGATTATGTCCTCGGTGTCAAGCATAATCAAGGCGGTATCCTACGTGCTTATGGGCTTTGTCGGCGTATCGCTCGTCGTATCGTCTATAATGATAGGAATTATAACCTATATTTCCGTTCTTGAAAGAAGAAAGGAAATCGGTATTCTCCGCGCAATCGGCGCCTCGAAGCACGATATTTCAAGCGTATTCAACGCCGAAACCTTTATCGTCGGACTTGTTGCGGGGCTCTTCGGCGTAGGCTTTACGGGCGCGCTGCTGATTCCCATAAACGCTATACTCCACTATAAGCTCGAATCGGTTATAGTGAGCGCGGCGTTCCCGACAAAGGGCGCGATAATCCTCGTAATACTGAGCGTATGTCTTACGCTTATCGCAGGGCTCGTTCCCGCAAAAATCGCCTCGCGCAAAGACCCCGTCGAGGCGCTGAGAAGCGAATAAGCAGAGCGAAACGAATCCGAATCGCTAAAAACGCAGTATTTATGCGAACTTTGCCGTTTTCGTTCTTGCTTTGCGTCAGCAAAGC